>DASRUK010000039.1:0-8406 GCA_035655475.1 Candidatus Nanoarchaeia archaeon | reverse complement strand
CTTTTCTGCTTTTATCTCTGCATCATATTTTCCTGCGTTTACTTCTGCAGTTGCTTCTTTTGCAGACTTTCCTTCGACAAGAATACCCATAGAATTGCATGTACCTATAACTTCTTTTACCTTGCTTTTTAATGTCTTGCCAAGCAAGGCACCTTCTTTCATCTTGGCCACTTTGATTATCTGCTCGATAAGAACGTCTGCGACTTTATCCTCTAAAGGATTAGACGAGCCTTTTTCGATGTTTGCCTCTTTTTTTAGAAGCTGAGAACAAGGAGGGGTTCCGACCTCGACTTCAAACTGCTTGGTCGATTTATCTATGATCACTTTTACGGGTACTTTCATTCCGGCAAAAGACTTGGTCTTCTCGTTTATCTTGCCGACAACCTGGCCAATATTTACACCCATCGGGCCTAAAGCCGGGCCTAGAGGCGGAGCTGCTGTAGCTTTTCCACCTTCAACCATGACCTCGACGGTTTCTTTTGCCATATTGTGTGGAATTGGTATTTTATTTAAATAGCTTTCCATTTACGAATCGGTTCTTTCTTGTTACAGCAGTCTAGGTAATTACCCATTCTGGATAATAGATTTATATTTACAGTGACACTATTTGGTGCTTGTTTGAATTAACCATTTTATCATGGAGTTGTCGATATATTTATATACAACCCATATCAGTATAGACAAGGGTATACTGAAGAGTCAAGATGAAAAAAGGGAGCTTATCGCTGTCGATAAATGCTATAGTCATTCTAATCATTTCAATCGCCGTGTTACTTCTTGGGATAGGGTTTCTTTCTGGATTTTTTGGAAAAACTGATGAAAATCTTAAAGAGCTGATAGGAAAAGAGCAGGATGCTCCGAGCCCTTCTGCAAGCAATTCAATGACTCTTTCGAGAGAAAGAATTGTGACCAGCCCTGGCAGCACAGAAATAGTGAAGGTTGCTGTGATGAATCCGAGCAAAAAACAATGGGTGGGACGGAAAGATCTTTATTTTAACTGCGCCGGGTGCAATCAGGGAGATGGTGTATGCTTTGCAGGTGGAGGAACAAAGTGCAAGGCAGTTCCTTACAGCGACGCCTGTTACGGAACAGATTTTGATTGTCTTGGCGATGATATTGCAGGAGACAGCTGTGTAAGCGGTGATGGAGTCTGTTATGTTGGGCCGGGTTGCGATGAAGGCAATGAAATTGAAGATGCTGATTGCGGCCCAAGGACAGAAGGAATTGATCTTGTTATCAGCTGTGGAGGAAGCCTGGTAGGGGGGCAGTATTCAAACTCCAAGAAAGTAAAACCCGGAGAGATTGCCGAGTTTGTCTCACTAATAAAAGTAAGTGAAGATGCCTCAAGCGCTATATGCTCATACAGGATATATGGATATGATGAAGAAGGTAATAATGTTGATGGAATAAAAAAAGAGTTAACCATAGAGGTGCAATAAAATGAAAAAATTAATCTGGGCTTTTGTATTGGTCGTTATGTTAGGGGTCGTTGAAGCTAAAGTTGATGTCATCAAGGTATCTCCTCAGGCAGTTGAACCAGGGCAAACTTTATCGGTCACGGTCAAGGGAGAAGAATATTATTCGTATGGGGATGCCTTTGATTCGGCAGGAAGCATCGGTAAGGTGCCTATACGTTGCGGAGCCACAACACGATGCAGTGGGGAATCATCATTCAGATTTATCGTGCCTGCCACTGCAAAGCTAGGGAGAGCAAGGATAGAACTTACAGATTATAAGGCTGCAAAGGGCTTTGAAAAATTCAATGTCAATTTTGATATCATCGCAAAAGCAAAAACCTTCGAGTGCTACAGCCAGTTCAACACAAAAGCCCACTCAGGCAAGTGTGATCCAAAAAATTGTGGTGAAGCAAGCATGGTAAAATGCACCAATCTCTGGGTTGTAAATTTTGAAACTTGCTCCCGCACATATACTACTGAATGCAGCAAAACACCTAGCTGCAAGGCAGGATACAGCGTCAAATCAGCAAAGGATTGTTCATTGCAGACTTGCAGCGATTCTGATAATGGAAAGGATTATTTTACAAAGGGGAAAGCTTCAGGCAAAAAACTTGGAGCGGATTATGTTGAGACCTATGAAGATGTATGCCTGACAGACGATGAGGCGGGAAGGGACCTCAAGGAAGGTTATTGTTCAGACAACCAGGCTACCTTTGAATTTACCAAATGCCCAAACGGCTGCAAAGATGGAGCTTGCATCAAACAAGTGGAATGTGTGGATAGCGATTCTGGAAAGAACTATGAATCAAAAGGAAAGATCACATCAAGCAACAGCCAAGGCGAGGACAAATGCGCAAACGCAAACACTTTGAACGAGATGTTTTGCAGCGGAAATCTTGGAGCAATGGAGATACATAAGTGCGAGAACGGCTGCAAAGACGGCGCTTGCGTCAAGGATAATATTACAAAATGCACGGATTCTGATGGCGGGAAAAATTATAATGTTATCGGCCTCACGAACAAAGCAAAATTGAGCGCAAGTAGCGAGGCAGTTATTTGGAAAGACATTTGCCTTAAAGACTTTGATAAATATCAAAAAGGAGAATATCTGCCTCAACAAGGTGTAACTAAACCTAACGGATTACTTGAGGGATCTTGCGGCATAAATTCTAATGAGCAGGGAACAATATCTGCTTATGAATGCCCCAACGGCTGCAAGGATGGTGCTTGTGTTAAGGAAAATGCTTCGAAATGCACTGATAGCGATGGAGGTAAAAATATCTTTGAAGCTGGAAAAACCAAAAGGAGAGATGGAAATTTCTGGACCGATACCTGTGTGAACCCTTCGCAGGTACAAGAGGGATATTGCGATGATCGTTCAACCACCCATGTTAGCACTTATGTAGCCAGCTGTGCGAACGGCTGCAAGGATGGTGCTTGCGTAAAAGGAAACCCAAATAATTGCACGGACACAGACGGAGTTGAAATATATACTAAAGGTATACTAAGCTGGACAACTGTTGAGGGAAGACGGCAGACCATGACTGATCAATGCTCTGGATACAACAATGAGTCTGTGGTGGATTATGTTTGCGGAAAAACAGCAGGGTCATATTATGAAACAGTGGAAACTAAATGTCCAAACGGCTGCAAGGATGGAGGTTGTCTCCAAAAGAACGAGAGTCCATGCACAGACTCTGATGGCGGCAAGAACTATTACACTGCTGGCAAGACAACTTCTGATTGGACTAACCTTGGAGTAGGAAGCAAGCAGACCAAGGCCGACTCATGCAGCAGTAATGGGCAGCTGACAGAATACTCTTGCTCAACAACGCCTCCGTATGTAGGATCAATATCAGCCACGACTATAACATGCCCAAACGGCTGCAAGGATGGAAGTTGTATAAATAGTTCATGCGGAAATGGCATAATTGACAAAGAAGAACAATGCGATTCTGGATCGCTCAATGGAAAGGATTTTTGCTCTGACAAGTGTGTGTTCTTAGGTAAAAGAGAACTAGCTGTCGTTTGCCAATTAATGACTGGAGTTATTCAGACTGATCGCTCATGCAGTGTATCCTTTGGAGCCTTAACTGGCAGCTGCATCTTAAAGAAAGGCCAAAACCAATGCATAACCCACCTTCTATTACCTGCTAATGCAAATGAGCTTAATTATAAGTCTCATCTAAAGGGCAGTATCGAAGGGGGCTCGATGAAGAATAACGCGTATAATGGCGTAAATTATTTTGTTAACTTTGACCTTAATGAAACACCTTGTGTTGACACTGAGGGGGGTAAGGATTATTATAATAAAGGAGAGACTACAGGTTATACGCAGGGAGTAAACCAAGTATATACATCCAAGGACATGTGTTTGATGGATGGGCAAAATAATGCTGACCTACAGGAAACATGGTGTGAAAACAATAAGGTCCATGTGGAAAGATACAATTGCCAAAACGGCTGCAAGGATGGTTCTTGCATCAAAGAGAGCACAAAGATATGCACAGATTCCGATGGCGGAATAAACTACAATACTGCAGGCACTGTCACGGGTATCGAAAGGAGGGCAGATGGCAGCTTAGTAGTATTTCCCGATGGCTCCTTTGATTATGGCGACTTTAAGGATCAATGCTACCAAGATGCCTTGGTAGAATTCTATTGCAAAGAAGACGGTGGCGTCTCAGCAGAGCAGTATCAATGTTTGAACGACTGCAAAGAAGGGGCTTGCATCCAAGGAGGTGCAAGACTGGTAATCCTTCAGGACTTTGGTACAATAAAGACTTCAAATGAATTCGAGTCAGGGCCAAATGCAGATATGGTCGATTACATGGCAAAAATATTTTCTGGATTTAAGGATGGTGAATCCACACGGTATAAACTCGAGCAGACACAATATAATCCGGACATAGGAGTTGCAGTAGCTGAGTTTGAGAAAGAGATCTCTTTTGTGGATTTTGACAGAGACTTTGTGAAAAAGCTAAAGGCTTCAAATACCAACTTGATGCTAGACTATGACTCTGCCAATGTTGAGGGAAGTCTGCCAGAAGCCCAGATCTTGTTCTATTCTGATAATAACCGGGATCAAGGAGTTATCTGGTTAAGCAAAAATATAGTAGTCTTTGCTTATGTTGGAGATATAAAATCCATAGGCCAAAAACCTCAAGGAGAGGACTGGATCGATTTCCTTACAGCGTATGTTAAGAGATTCCCTTCTACATTAGTACCTTGTGAAGGGGATAATTGTGAAGCTAACCTTGTATGTAAAGACTCTGATGGCGGTAATTTGTATGAAAAGGGATACAGTTCACTTGCGGAGAATCACGAGGATACCTGCAGAGGGAATAGTGTAATCGAGGATTTCTGCTCCGACAGCAACATAATAGACAAGAACGATTATTTCTATCTTGCTGGCGCTGGGAAGGATGTGCTGCTTAGGTATAAAGGATCGGATAGGTGCGATAAAGGCGTCGCTTGGCTTTTTGGAGGTGCTGCCAAATTTGATGTTATAGACACAGGCAAGAGGATAACCTTCCCCCTGCAAAAAGAAGGTTATTTCACCTTGAACTATAATGGAATCAAAACTAAGATGAAATTAACAGATTGCATGGAAGACTCATCTATAGATACGCTTGGCACCCCTCTCCTTAGAGAAAAGAGAGTTGAGTGCTCAAACGGATGTTCTGATGGGGCCTGCAAAGAGGACAACCGACAGGTAACATATGAAGGCGTCCTTCAGATGCTTAACAAATGCCAGGCATTTGAGATGGGAAGCGCTGAGCCAAAGAAACACTTTGGAAAGGATTATGCATCAGGTAATGACATGTGCAACTGGCGGGCAAACCAAGATGGAACAGATTTAACATGCATAACAGCCGGAAGGATATACTCTATAGACAGCAGGCAGACAGGATATGGCACATGGTCTTGCGAACGAGATGTTGTAGGACCTAGCCATAACGGATGGGCGCTTTGCTGCAAGGTTCCTGGGCCAATATCTCCGCCAGCTCCGTCTATTCCTGAGCCTGTCGCGGAGTAAGATTTGAATATCCGTCGATATTACCCTAACTATGCACTAAAATGCATGGTTGTTATTTAGTTAGACGGATCGATCCTCAGAGATAACTATTGTCCACTGGACTAAAGTCCCAGGATTTTAGTCTCGTCTCAGACAAAACAAGAAAAAAATAGATAAGGAATTAATCCTTTTCTTCCTCTTCGTCGCTTTCTCTTCTGATAACTTTGACAGAATCCAACCGCAAAGTGATCGGGATAGGAACAGCTGCCTGAAGGAGTTCGACAACGACTTCTTCCTTTTGCTTGTCTATCCTTGTAATCTTTGCGTTCTCCCTCTTGAAGGGGCCAGAAATTATCTCGACGATATCGCTCTTTTGGATGTTTACTTCCTTTTTGACCTGCTCAAGCATATGCTCAATCTCCTTGTATTCAACGGTCTTTGGAAGAATACCTCTTGCGTACGGAACGTTAAATGCAGCCTGCTCGGCATCTGTCCTTGTGGCTGCTTCTATGAAAATGTAGCCTCTCATGCCATGAGGCCTTATCACTGAATAGACCTCAAGCTTCTTGTTCTTTGCGTTTGCTGTAACAAAATCCATAACTTGATCTTCACGGTTAGCGGTTACCCTCAGCGGATAAATCACTTCGTTTTCCCTATCGTTTTTTTCAGCTTCCATTAAAAGAATAACACCTTTACCATTTGTATCACAAATCCAATAAGACCTATGACTAGAATACCCAGGCCTGATGCTTTGACGATGGTCATAAACTCTGTCTTGTCAGGCTTTTTTGTAATCCTCAGTACCCTGATGCTCTCGTTTACAAATCCTTTGAATCTCAACCAAATATTATCCATATCAATCCAAGAAGTCTATACCTAACTCCTTTTCAATCTCCTTTTTCTTTTTTCCTGTGGTGGTTACATCTCCGCCAAATATCTGTGATGACTTGACTCCTGTAACTATAAGCATCGTCCTGATGGTATTTTTTAGGTCTTTATAAATCTGCGCTCCCCAGATAATCTTCGCATCCTCGTTAAGCTTTTCTGAGACAGTCTCAACGACCTTTCTTGCCTCATCGAGGGTCATGTCTTCGCCGCCTGCAACGTTTATCAAAGCCCCGTTTGCTCCTGTTATATCTACGTCTAATAATGGGTTGTTGATGGCTTTTTCAACTGCTTCTATTGCCCTGTTTTCAGTGTCTGATTCGCCTACACCTATTAATGCGACACCGCCGCCTTTCATGACTGCTCTAATATCAGCAAAATCAAGGTTGACAAGGCCTGCTTTTGTGACAAGCTCTGCTATGCCTTTTACTGAGTTTGTAAGAATTTCGTCTGCTACCTTAAATGCTGTGTGAAGCGGCAAGTCTGGTGCAAGCTCCAACAGTTTATCGTTTGGAATGACTATCAATGTATCAACAATCTGCTCAAGTTTTTCAAGGCCTGTGACTGCGTTTTCATATCTTTTGTGGCCTTCCATGGCAAAAGGCATAGTGACGATGGCAACTGTAAGGGCGCCCATCTTTCTTGCGACTTCTGCAACAACTGGAGCAGAGCCTGTTCCTGTGCCGCCGCCAAGTCCGCATGTGATAAATACCATGTCAGCCGGCTCTAAAGCCTTCTTTATATCTTGTTCCTGCTCTCTTGCGGCCTCTTCGCCTAGTTTTGGGTTTGCTCCTGCACCCATGCCTTTTGTTATCTCTCTTCCAATCAGTATCTTTTTATCTGCTGTTGTATAAAGAAGATCTTGAGCGTCTGTGTTGATAGCTATAGATTCAGCGCCTTTTACTCCAACCTCAGTTATCCTATTGATGGTGTTATTTCCACCGCCACCGCAGCCGACAACCTTTATAGTCGCTTTCTGCTGTGCAAGGAAGGCTTCAAGCTCTGCATCAACGGCATTTTTCTGCCTATTTTCATTAGAATAGTCCCTGCTAGCTACATTTATCGCTTCAGTAATGAACTTATCCATCTACCCACCTATCTCCTTCTTAGGGGTGCTATTATTTAAATTTTCTTCTTTTTCGATGGCTATACTGTCCATGGGTATGATTTCTTTTATTTTCTTTTCCAGCTCTGCCTTAATTTCCTCTGGAAGCTCTTCTTTTATGATTATCTTTGCTTTTTTGCCTTCCAGGGTGACTGTCGAGTCAATGTCCAGGTTTGCTTTGAGAACAGAGGCAATCTTTTCCTTTTCATCGGTTATAACCTTTATAATCTTGTACATATAAGACAGCTCTTTTCCTGCCAAGGGATGATTAAAGTCAACCAGTGTCCTTCCGCCTGAGACTGTCTTTATCGTTCCCACCCTACCATCTATATTTACCTGAAGGCCCGGCATCGGCTGTATCTGCTGTTTTAGGAACTTTGCAGTTGATATAAGCTGTATATATTTGGCGTTTTTGCTGCCATAGGCATCTTCTGGCTTTAGGTCAAGATCATATTCCTTGTTTGGCTCTTTTCCGATAATATCATTATCAAGGCCTTTTACAAGCTGGCCTTCGCCAACGATTATAGTGACTGGCTTAAACTGGGCTCCTTTACTGTAGATGCCGCTGTCTTTTGCAACCTTCTCGCTTGTTGTATCAAAAACTTCGTCAGTGCCCTTAATTTTTCCTGTATACTCAAGTTCAATAAAATCTTTTTTGTTTATCATTTTTTTGGGATTAGCTCTTGTTTTTTAAAAGGTTTTCTCTTTAGCTCTTGATAGCTTTTTAGAGAACTAATCTGTTTTGTGAGTGGTTATCGATTTATAAAGATATCGATTTTCTGATGGCCTTTATGACCTTCTCTGGCGAGAGATTTGTTGTGTCTATGACCAGATTGTAGTTTGATTCCTTCTGATAGTTGACTTTATAATAGTCCATGTATCTTTTATCTTCTGAGCGCTTCCTTTGCTTTATCTTTTCCTGAGATTCTTTTATGTCTTGG
>DASRUK010000038.1:0-7966 GCA_035655475.1 Candidatus Nanoarchaeia archaeon | reverse complement strand
CAATCAAAAGGGTCTTTGGTATAATCAGCAAGGTAAGGGGCCATTGTAAGTTTGTTCAATTGATTTCTCGGATAATCTTGCATAACAGGGCAAGACTATCATATTTTAACAGGATTCAGGGATAATTTGTGCGCAAAGCCGAATATAGAGAAAGATTTATATAGTGATTAAGATTCAAAGGTATGAAAAGGTAATACCAAATGACACAACACAAAGAAGTCAACAAAGTGTGGGGAAAGGAGATATGGATTACAAATCGAGACTATTGCGGAAAAAAGCTTATCCTAAAAGAAGGCTGTCAATGCTCCATGCATCATCATAAAAATAAGGACGAAACTTTCTATATCTTAAGCGGAAAAGTCCTCATGGAAGCAGGAAAAGAAAAGAGGATAATGCTTTCTGGCGATTCCATCCTTATAATGCCAAACACAAAGCATCGCTTTACCGGTCTAAAAGACTCAGAGATTATGGAGTTTTCCACCCATCACGAAGATTCAGATTCTTATAGGGAGGAGGGCATGCTGTCAGGTAAAGTCGACATCACAAAGTTGGAGCTGCCAAGATGAGATGCCTTGTTACAGGAGGAGCAGGATTTATTGGCTCAAACCTAGCTCTAGAGCTTGAAAAACAAGGCCACGAGGTTATCATAGCAGATAGCTTGTTTACAGGTTCTAAGAAAAACATCTGCCGCTTTAAAGGTCGCCTGTTAGATATTGATGTTTCAAAGCCGTTTGAAGTGGATGATAAGTTTGATGCTATCTTTCATGAAGCAGCGATAACAGACTCGAGGTTTGGTGATGAAGCTGAGACCATAAGGGCAAATGTTGATGGGTTCAAAAACATATTAAAGCTGGTAAAAAAGAAAGATGCAGGATTAGTCTACGCATCGACGGCAAATCTATATGGTAATGGACCTGTTCCAATGAAGGAAAACCAGGAAAAACAGCTGATATCAGCATATGGCAAGTCTAAGCTTCTGATGGATGAGTTGGCCATGAAGCAGGGGATTGGAATGCATATTGTTGGTCTACGCTATTTCAATGTTTTTGGCCCGAATGAGACTAACAAAGGCAGGGCAGCTTCCATGATATATCATCTTAGGAATCAGATAAAAGAGGGAAAAAGGCCCAGGATATTTAAGTATGGAGAGCAAAAAAGGGACCATATATATGTAAAGGATGTCGTCGAGGCAACAATAAAGGCGCTTTCGGCCAGGAGCGGCATTTATAATGTAGGTACAGGTATCGCCACCAGCTTCAATGAGCTGGTCGATTGCTTGAACAATGCGATGGGAACATCGTATAAGCCGGAATATTTTGATATGCCCTATGATCATGCCACTTATCAGGAAAACACACAAGCTGACACGTCCCTCACAGAGTTCTGCCTCAAATTTAAAGCTTCATACAGCCTGCTTGAAGGGATAAAAGACTATCTGAGGATACTTGATGAGGGATGAACTAATTAAGATAACGGAAAAGTTTGAAGGAAAAAGGATACTGGTGATAGGAGATATAATGCTAGACAAGTATATATGGGGTAATGTTACAAGAATAAGCCCTGAAGCTCCTGTCCAGGTCGTTCATGTTGAAAAGCAAAGTGTTGTTTTGGGAGGAGCAGCAAATACAGCAAATAATGTTGCTTCACTTAAGGGTACTGTCTCAATAATAGGCGTCACCGGTGAAGATGATGCAAGGGATCGTTTGATAGATGAGTTAAAGAAGAAAGGGATTATGATAGATGGGATAATGTCTGAGAAAAATAGGCAAACTATTCAAAAAGTGCGCATAATGGCCCAGAACCAGCAGCTCTTGCGTGTTGATTATGAGGACGGGGTCCTTGTCTCAAAAGAGGCTGAAGGAAAAATGATCCATTTTCTGAAGAAGAGTATCGATGGGTTTGATGGAGTTGTAATCTCTGACTATTTCAAGGGCATCGTAACAAAGGATCTGATAAAAGAGGCAAGTTCATTGATAAAAGCGCATGGTAAGTTTTTGATAATAGATCCAAAACCAGCCCACACTGACTACTATAATGATGTTGACCTTATCACTCCGAATCACAAGGAGGCATGCGAGATGCTCAACCTAAATCCCGAGCTTTCTAAGGATGAATCATCGATTGAGATGATTGGAAGTGAGCTCAAAAAGAGGCTTGACTGCAACATACTTCTTACAAGAGGAGAGCAGGGCATGGCATTGTTTTTAAAAAGCGGTGAAGTGATAAAGATACCTACAAAGGCAAAAGAGGTATATGATGTCTCAGGAGCAGGAGATACTGTTGTAGCATCCTTTGCCTTGGCCCTTGCTGCAGGTGCTGATTACAAGCAGGCAGCACATATAGCAAACTATGCAGCAGGTATTGTGGTGGGAAAGCTAGGTACAGCTACAACGACGGTTTCTGAGCTTAAGAAAGCGATAGAAGATGAACAAAGCGATTTTCTTTGATAGGGATGGTGTCTTAAATAAGGATCCAGGATATGTCCATAAGCTCCAGGATTTTTGCCTCTTTCCGGGTGCTGTTGATGCGCTTAAAAGGGTCAAGGGTTTTCTCTTCTTTATTGTCAGCAACCAATCAGGCATAGGAAGAGGGCTTTATACCGATGAGGATTTCCATAGATTCAACAATCATCTTCTCTTCGAGCTTAAAAAGCACGGCCTGCATTTCAGCAAAGTATATTATTGCCCTCACAGCCCTGAAGATAAATGTGATTGTAGAAAGCCAAAAACAAAGTTCATCATGGATGCAAAAGCGAAAAATAACCTAAACCTGAAGCATTCATGGGTCATTGGCGATCATGCTTCTGATATCAAACTTGGAAAGAATGCAAGCTGTAAAACAATTCACCTGCTGACAGGACATGGCACCAAGGAGCTGGCAGAAGTAAGGAAGTATAAGCCTGATTATGTAGCAGCAGGCCTTGGCCAAGCAACGGATTTTATCATGTTTAACAGGCGCAGGAAAATAGTCTCAAGGGGAGAGATAACAAGGATTGCGGATGAGCAAAGAAAAGAAGGCAAGACAATTGTCACTATCAACGGTACTTTTGATATCTTGCATAAAGGCCATGAATTTATATTAAAAAGCGCAAAAAAACAAGGAGATATGTTGATAGTTGGCCTCAACACAGATTCGTCCGTTAAGCAGAATAAAGGTCCAGGCAGGCCGATAAATGGTGAGAAAGCAAGAGCCATGATGCTTGCAAATTTTCCCTTTGTTGATTATGTAGTTCTATTTGATGAGAAGACTCCAATAGAACTCCTGGAGGAGATACGCCCTGATGTCCATGTGAATGGCTCAGAATACGGCAAGGAATGCATAGAGGCTCCGACAGTAAAAAAACACGGCGGTAAGATTTATATAGTTGGCCGTATTCAGGGTTTTTCAACCACTAGGTTGATAAATGATGATACAAGATAATCTATTCAAGGTACTGGCTTGTCCTTCCTGCAAGGCTTCCTTGAAATATGGCAAAGATAAGACAACGCTTGTCTGTGTTAAGTGCGCTGCTACCTATCCCATAAGAAAAGGTATACCTGTGCTGCTGCCTTTGTCTTAGTCTATCGACACTTTTATAAATCCTAAGGGGTTTCTCCAAGCATTAAAATGGTCCATGAGGTTGAGCTGTCAATAGTCATCCCTGCTTATAACGAAGCAGACAGCATCCCTCAGGTGTATCAGGAGCTGAAGGGTGTTCTGGACAGTTTGCAGAAAGAAAGCGAGATAATATTTATTGACGATGGCAGCTCTGATTCAACTTTCTCTGTCCTTGAAGGATTACATAATAAGGATCCATCTGTGAAGGTTATCAGGTTCAGGCGCAACTTCGGCCAGACAGCTGCCTTGCAGGCAGGATTTTCAGCCTCAAAGGGTAAATTGATAGTCACCATGGACGCAGACCTGCAAAACGATCCCAAGGATATTCCCCGTCTGCTTGAAAGACAAAAACAAGGTTATGATGCGGTTTCAGGCTGGCGCAGCAAACGAAAGGATAACTTCTCAAAAAGGTTCTTCTCAAAGATTGCAGAATATATTCGGAGATTGGTGATAAAAGATTATGTCCATGACTCAGGATGCAGCCTTAAGGTTTACACCAAAGAATCCATCAAAGGGTTGGCTCTTTTTGGTGAGATGCATCGCTTTATTCCTGCCATCCTTGTATTAAACGGTTTTAAGGTTGGAGAACTTAAGGTCAATCATCAACCCAGGCTCCATGGAAAGACAAAATATGGCATCGCACGGCTGCTAAAGGGGCTTCTTGATCTTGTATACATCAAATTTTGGTCAAGCTTTTCGACAAGGCCTCTGCATTTCTTTGGCCTACTTGGATTTTTTCAGATTGTGGCTGGAGTAATGCTGGCTTTTGCAAATCTTTCATATCATTCGATAAGATACGGCGCCCTTGCTTTGGGAATCGGCCCTGTCCTCCTGTTTGCAGGCATCTTGATAATACTAGGTGTCCAATTTATTGTGCTAGGCTTTCTCGGAGAGATACTGATAAGGACATATTATAAGGACGCAAAGGATAAGGGCTATGTTATAGAGAAGGTTCTTGGATAGGGGTAACTATGTGCGGTATCTGCGGCTTTGCTGGTATGGAAGATGGAAGATTTCTAAAGGACATGGTAAGGAGTATTTCCCACAGAGGCCCTGATGCAGAAGGATTTTTTATAGATAAGCATTGTTCTCTAGGCCATCGGCGTCTGAGCATTATTGATATCGAAAGCGGCAAGCAGCCCATGCATAATGAGGATGAGAGCATTTGGATAGTATTTAACGGTGAAATATACAATTTCAAGGAGATACGCGATAATCTGGGTAAGCACAGGTTCTATACCAACTCTGACACAGAGGTAATATTACACGCTTATGAAGAATATGGCCCTGAATGCCTAAAAAAATTCAATGGCTGTTTTTCTATGGCGATTTGGGATTCAGCAAAAAAAAGACTTTTTCTTGCACGTGACAGACTGGGCATTAGGCCCCTGTACTACGCGCTGGTAGGGGATGCCTTGGTGTTTGCCTCTGAGATTAAGGCGATAGTTCAAAATCCGCAGATCAAGAGGAAGGTAAATCCAAAAGCCCTCCACGATTTCCTGACTTTCCGCTGTGTTTCGACAGAAGAGACGATGTTTGAAGGCATCATGAAACTGCCTCCTGCCCATTATATTATATATGAAGATAACAAGTTAAAAAAAACAAGATATTGGAGTCTGGACTATAACCGCCATGGGAAGGTTGATGAGAACGTCATCAGCAAGAATCTTTTGGCGGCCTTGAAAAAGAGTATAAATTACAGGTTGATGAGCGAGGTTCCTCTCGGAGCCTATCTTTCAGGAGGCATTGACTCCTCAGCCATAGTTGCGATCATGTCAGAACTAAGTGATGAGCCTGTAAAGACTCTTTCAGTCGGTTTCGACATCGAAGGATATGATAACGAGTTAAAGTATGCAAGGATAGTCGCAGAAAAATTTGGGACAGACCACTGTGAGATAATGGTCAAGCCTGATGCATCAAGGTTGTTTCCAAAGATAATCTGGCATCTGGATGAGCCTATGTCAGATCCCACAGTCATACCCACATATCTTCTTGCTTCAAAAACAAGGCCAAAGTGTGTGGTTGTTCTGACCGGTGAAGGAGGAGATGAGAATTTTGGCGGCTATGAGCAGTACAAGATGATGAAATTGCATAACACTTATGCAAGAGTTATCCCTAAGTTCATACGCAGAGGCGCCTATGGAATCGCAGCTGCCTTGCCTGCAAAATTTTTGAACCGCATCTTTAAGTATTCAAGCGCCCTGGGAGAAGAAGGCCTAAAGAGGTTCAGGGAATTTATCACAACTGATGATTATGCAAAAATGTATCTTAGCCTCGTATCGATATTCAATGAGTCGGAAAAAAAGTGTATTTTAAGCGATGAGTATAAGGAAGCAACAAAGAGCGTGGACTTGGTGGGTGCACTCGATGCCTCATATTTTGCACAAACAACTGGAAAATCCCTTCTTGATTCCTTAACCAGCCTTGAGATAGACCATATTCTTCCAGAGAACTTGCTCATGAAGACAGACAAGATGTCTATGGCATTCGGCATTGAGGCAAGAGTTCCTTTCCTTGACCATAATTTTGTCGAGTTTGCGGCAACAATCCCTCAAAGCTTGAAGCTAAAGGGATTCAATGAAAAGTATATACTGCGAAAAGCAGTCTCTGCAAAGCTGCCAAAACTGATATTGCAGAGGAAAAAGCAGAGGTTTTTTGTTCCGATTGACAGCTGGTTTAAAGGCGACTTGAAAGGATTGATGGGCCAGGCGCTTTCAAGGCAAAGTGTTAGGGAGAGCAACGCATTCTCCTATGATGCGATTGAGAAGATATTTAATAACTTTGATAAATCCAGATTGTTCTATGCAAGGCAGTTGTGGAGCTTGTTTGCCTTCCAGGTTTGGTACAAGATATATATCCATAATGATCCAAAAAAACCGATATTAGATCTTGACAGGTTGATCAGCTCATGAATACAGCAGGTGAAAAAAATGAAGTATAGGTTGCTTGACCTTATTGTATGCCCTTATTGTTCAAAAAGATTAAGCCTAAAAGTATTGGCTGAAAAGAAAAATCATTATCTTGTAAGTAAAAAAAATCGTTGTAAAATATGCACTTTTAAGAAAAAGGAAGCTTGCAAGGAGTGTTTCAATACCGAGATTACTGAAGCCATCCTTGAATGCTCCTGCAGGAGGATTTATCCTGTAATTAGAGGTATTCCCAGGATGCTTCCGGATGATTTCATGAACGACTTCCTGGAAAAAGAAGTTGATTTTGCAGAAAGATACAGACATTATCTCAAGGGGAGTAATAGAAAGATAAAAGATGATCATAAGAATATCAAAAAAAGCACTGTGGAAAGATTTGGCTACGAATGGAAAAATTTCTCAAAGCTTTATGAATCGTATGAAAATCAGTTCCTGGATTGGATCTATCCAGTAAATCAGCATTTTTTTGCTGGAAAGCTTGTTCTTGACGCAGGTTGCGGCACAGGCAGGCATGCTTACTATTCGGCAAAGTATGGAGCAGAGACTGTAGCGTTTGATTTTAGCGATTCGGTTGAAGTGGCATACAAAAATACATTGAAATTTCCTCTGGTGCATATAATACACGCAGATATATACAATATGCCGTTCAGGGCTGGCAGGTTTGACTATGCGTATTGTATTGGTGTTCTTCATCACCTCCCCGGGCCAAAGCAGGCTTTTGACAACCTTGTCTCAAAAATAAAAAAAGGAGGCACTATCTCTGTCTGGGTTTATGGAAAGGAAGGAAATTATCTGCTGAAGCTGATGGATCCTATAAGAAAGCAGGTCATATCTAAGCTTCCTATAGGGCTCACCTACAAGCTGTCTTTCATTGCGATGCTTGGTATACATCCTTTGACAAAGCTGATCTACAAGCCTATGAACAGCAGCAAATCGACAAGAAAGATTGCAGAAAAGATCTTGCCCCAAAATTCATTTTTTAATTATCTGGGTAACTTCAAGTTCGAGCAGAACCACTCTATCCTTTTTGATCAGCTCCTTGCTCCGATCGCATTCTATTATACAAAGCAGGAGTTTGAAAGATGGTTTGACAAGCCTTGCTTGTCTGATGTTAAGATAACCTGGAGAAACAAAAATAGCTGGAGAGGTATGGCTGTCAAATGGCAATAATTGCTGAGCTTAATGAGTTTAGGAAAATTTATGGGCAGGGATTTATTAAAGGAGTATTCACCGGCATCGACAATATCATGCTCTATCTTGGACTCATAAAGAAAAGCAGAGGTCCTCTAGCCATCGGTTGGGATGTCACATTCAATTGCAATGCAAGGTGCTCTTTTTGCGATGTCTGGAAGATGAAAGGTAAAGGAAAAGAGCTCACCACAAAAGAATGCATTGGTATAATAAGGCAGGCTGGCAGGGCAAAGACCTGGGCTATTAGCTTC
>DASRUK010000037.1:0-5418 GCA_035655475.1 Candidatus Nanoarchaeia archaeon | reverse complement strand
CAGACTTTAGAAAGTATTTGAGTATAAGAAAGCGCAAGGACAGCGACAGATATCTCAAGCACTATCCAGCTAAATTTTTCAAAGATGGCAGCCTTAAGGCCATGCGCCCTAAATTCATTGATGAATCCTGCGATAAGGCCGGCATTGATATGAAGTACGCCGACAGCTATAGCAGTTATCATCAGCGGCTCAAGTCCATGCTCTGGATTCCTGTTTAGCAAAGGATGATAAAGCTCAAGCCCAAAAAATTCTCCAAAGACTATTCCAAAAAATATCGAAGCAAAAGAGCTCAGGATCAGTACGTTAAAAAATCCCCCTGCATTAGGCATCTTCTTTTTCAGGATATAGAAAAGTATTGCAGTAGTAATTCCATAGCCCATATCACCAAGCATAAAGCCAAATAGCAGCGGAAAAGTCAGGAACAAAAACCACGAAGGATCTATTTCCTTGTATTTTGGAAGGGAATAAAGGCTTAATAAAGATTCAAAGTCCTTAACTTTTCTTGGGTTGTCCAAAGACACTGGGATCTGGTCATATTTTTCTATCTCCCTTTCTTCTATAAATAGATTATTGTGTGCCCTATGCATCAGGGATTGTATCATTGACTGTGCCCTGGCTTTTGGCGCAAATCCCCATATAAGAAATGCCTCATCTGTCTCAATGAATTTTAAAGGAGCCTCGGCTTTGGTAAGCTCTTGTGAAAGCATCCGCTCATAAGACGGAAGGATATCTGCGTAAGTTTTCCTTATCAGGTCTATCTTTATCAGCGCTTCCTTCCTGTCGGTTTTTGCCTTAGAAATTGCCTGAAGCACTTCGTTTCTATCTTCAAAAGTTAGAGGTATCTGGCTGAACTGGTTGGATGACAAGATATGCCCGGCATCATCTGAGAATCTTTTGTCGATAAAAAGAGAGATTGCGCCGTTGACAGTTTTAAGGAGAAACCTGTCTGTCTTCTTAAGAAGACTCTCCTTGAATTTGACAGCGTCTTTGATGTAACCCACAAAGACATCGATGGTTTCAAACTCGGTCTTTTCTTTTATGTCGAGCGCTTTGAGAACATTCAGATGAGCAATAATCGTGTTGCCCTTTTTTTCTATCTCATCGGCTGACTTTAAAGACTCGTTTGCAGCCTTGAGCGTCTTTGCGATAAAGTCTACTGTCTTTATTATCTTTGCAAGTTTTTCAGGCTTATGTTCTTCAGAAGGCTTTATCTTTAGCTGTGATATCACAGCCCTAAGCTTGATAAGAGATACAGAAAGCTGCTCAGCTTCCATCATAGGCTTGCCTTGGTTTGCCTCATCGCTTTGCCCCTCGATGATGTGCATAACTTTCAATTTATGCAGATCAGAGATGATATCAGGCATACGGGTCTTTGGCCCTATTATCCTAAGCTTGGTCATGTCTCTGATCATTTTGTCTCTTGTTCAAAGAAGTTGACTATAGATTCAGCGGCTTTTTTTATATTGGCTTCTTTTTGGACAACACCAGCAAGAGCCTTTTCTTTCTCTAAAGAAAGCATCCTTGCTTCCTCATCTATCCTTTCTTTTGCCAGCCTCTCCTGTTCATGCAAAGCCTGCTTTAAGATTTTTTCACAATCACTTTTTGCCGTTTTTACCTCTTCCTCTGCCTTATGCCTGGCCTCTGCTATTGCTTTAGCTGAGTCTATCTCTGTTTTTTTAATCTCGAGCAGGATTTTGTCCATAGAAACAATAAACGGGTTACTCATCCCTTTATAAAATTTATTTTTTTGGTTAACAATTGATAACTTCAAACAGAAAGATTTAATTACCACAAGCCTTACCCAAGCGTTTTAATTACCAACAGAGGTGTAAATATGGAAAACGAACTTTTTAGCATGGTTGAAGGATACGACGCTAATTCAAGGTCTATCAGGCTTATAAGCCAGGCTGCGCCGCTCGTCGGTATGGATGAGGAAAGAATACTTGAGTTCATCCAGCCTCAGGATATAAGAGTATATAGGCTTCACGTGAAGCTTTTTGGTAAAATTAAAAGCATCTGGGGCTGCACGTCTCTTCATAACAGGTCAAGAGGAGCATACAAGGGAGGTATCAGGATAGCCCCTGATGTCGACGTTTTTGAGACAGTAGAGTTAAGCCGGCTTATGACGATCAAAACAGCATGCGTCGGCCTTGAGTTTGGCGGCGCAAAGACAGGCATAAGGTTTGACATGGCAAAAGCCTACCAGGAATTTGGCAAGAAGCCATATGATCCTGAGTTTGAGGCAAATATCAAGCGCGAGATACTTCATGAATTTTCACATCTATTCAAGCCAGCCTTGGTAGGCCATGTGTATATACCTGCACCAGACATAGGCACTAATGCTATCGATATGGCTGCAATATACAATGAGACTAACGACCCATCATCCGTCACAGGTAAGCCAGAGGGCATGCCTGGATGGCTGCCAGGGAGGAATGAAGCCACAGGATATGGCGTTGCTGAATGCACTCAGCGGTTGCTTGACGGGCTTTCTCTTGACGTCAAAGATGCCCAGGTGGCAATACAGGGATTTGGAAACGTCGGCATGCATTCTGCGATGTTCCTTGCTGAGAAGGGTGCGAGTGTCGTCGCTATATCTGATAAGAACGCTTCTCTTTATGACGAAGAAGGGCTTGACATACCTAAGCTTTCGGCCTACGCGCTTCAAAACGGGACGATAAAAGGATTCCCAGGAAAAGAGATAGGCAATATATTTGGCGCTGATTGTGATGTGCTGATACCTGCAGCTATCAGCAATTCCATAAATATTGACAATGTTGACAGTATAAAAGCCAAGGGGATAGTTGAAGCGGCAAACATGCCTATCGATTATAAAGCAGAGAAAAGGCTTGCTGAGAAAAAGGTAAAGATAATCCCTGACATCATCGCAAACTCAGGCGGTGTCATTGCATCAGGCGAGGAATTTTCAAAAAGCCTTTCTGCACGATATATGAAAAAGCAGGATACCTATCAGATGATAACAAACAGGATAATGGAAAACCTTGATGAAGCGATGAAGATTTCGGCAGACAGCAATATATCCCTTAATCTTGCATGCTATGCTCTTGCGCTAAAGAGGATATATAGCGCGCACAGGATAAGGGGCTGGGCTTAAACAGTATCGTTGTTGACGAGTTGCAGGCTATCAAACCCTTCATCGATGCTGGGGGTTTCAAACTTGTTTGCAAGGCCTCTTAGTCCTACTGCAGGTATTGCCTTTTTTCTTTTTATGTTTCTTTCAAGACATGCTACGAGCCTTGCATAGACATATATGCCTTTGATACTTGCTTTGTAAGGCTTGATGAGATTTATCAGGTTTTGTCTTGTTTTTTTATTGTAGTTAGTATCGTCTATAACTACACTTTTTCCTTCAGACAAGAATTGCTTAAGGAGTTTCTCTTCGGCATATCTTCCATGCAAATCCCTGCTGACCAAATGGAGGCCTCGGAAAAGTTTTTGTGAGAGTGTTGTTTTGCCTGAGCCAGGAATGCCTATCATCATATGGCAGGCGAAGCCTTTCTTTTTGTCGATAGGTTCGTTTAGGGTCCAATAATTCTTTGAGAGGTGGCTGTGAGTTATGCCTTTGCTGTCAATAAGTTCTGCTAATGCTTTAGGTTGTATGCTCTCTATATTTTTTGGAATACTTGGAATTCTAGTTATCGATAATCTGGAATATGGCAAAAGCATCTCATCTTTTGGGTGAGGAAAGGATAAGATGTTTTCTTGCGAGATGATGCCTGTCCAATTTTTGCTGTAGATCTCTGAAAGAAACATAGGCATATTAAGTCAGCACTGTAAATAAATATAGAGTAATCAAAAATTGGATCAAACCGCAAAGTATAAAAACCTTATCCCTCTCTTAAAGGGCTATGGCTGATGAAATGGATGTTATGGAAGGCGAGACCTGCCCTATATGCCAGCAGAAGACTTTGACGCTGACCGACGCAGAAAAAGAGATACCTTACTTTGGCAAAGTTTACCTTTATTCTATGGACTGCTCAAACTGCAATTACCACAAGGCAGATGTTGAATCAGTCGAGCAGCATGAGCCCGCCAAGTATACCTTTGAGGTAACAAAGGAAGAAGACATGAAAGTAAGGGTTGTAAAGAGTTCCGAAGCGACAATCAAGATTCCGCATATAACAACAATAACCCCTGGGCCTGCATCAAGCGGCTATGTTACAAACATTGAAGGAATACTAAGCAGGGTAAAAAAGCAGGTTGAGGTCGCAAGAGACACTGCTGAAGATGATGAAGATAGGAAAAAAGCAAAGAACCTTGTTAAGAAATTGATAAATATCATGTGGGGCAGGCAGCCTCAGAAGATAATCATCGAAGATCCAAGTGGGAATTCTGCGATAATAAGCGATAAGGCTGTGAAAGGTAGATTATAACTCTATGACCGACAAAAAACTCTTGATTGCTGAGCATAGAGATTTAGTGGAAGCGTTGTACAATCTGGCAAAATCACAGATTGTATTAGCAAAGGCAATCCGGGTGATAGGCAGCGATTCAAGCATGCCTGCTAGCGTGTCCAATTATATATATGATAAAGAAAAGCAATTCAAGAGGATAATAACTAAGTTTTCTAGACAAGCAAAAGAGCTTCAGTGTCTGCTGAAGATTGAAGAAAGCCAGCAATAGTCGAAAGGCTTATATAAGATATATTTCTAGGTCATTGCTATGACTTTAAGCGCCAAGGAAGAGAGGATACTAAAAACAATAGTTGTGGCATCTGAGAATGATCCAAGCAAGCCTGAGTTTCCTGCAGACAACCCTAAGTTTCCAGCAACCCCAATATATAAGATAGACGTTCCTGGATTTTCCAATGTATGGCTGAAGGATGAGAGCCATAATCCGACAGGCACTCACAAGGATAGGATGGCCTGGGAGATAGTTGTCACTTACAGGGATTTTCTGCTTGCCAAAAAAAGAGGCCAGATAAAAGGGCATTTGCCCAGCATACCTCAGACCCCAACTAACTTATTAGCAATTCAAAAATTGAGTTTAACAAAGCCGTTAAACGAAGTCACAAATTTCCCCAAAAGACCCCTCGGGCGAAGTTATTAAACGGAGTTTAAAACGAGCCCAGAGTGGGGCTCAGGATGGAAATTTGGGAGAGGGAGCAACTTTTCTTGGAAAAGTAGCGAAGCGGTGCTCCCGAACTGTTTAATGGCTCGTTAAACTCTCCGCCAGTTACATAAGTTCTGGCGGATTTCGACCGAAAAGTTTTTTGTCGGTGAACCCTTAACTTTTTAGTAGTAAATGTAGAAATCTTTAAAAATACCTCCATATTCTCATATGGCATGAGAATTCGATTGCCAGATCATTTAAAAGATGATCCATTAGTTAATGCTGTGGCTACAGTTGCAGACTATATTGGCCGTTTTGAAGTTGCAGCATGGCTTGAAGGCGCCT
>DASRUK010000036.1:0-10962 GCA_035655475.1 Candidatus Nanoarchaeia archaeon | reverse complement strand
AAGCCAATAAGAAGACGATATTTGTAAAACAAGGAGAATTAGCGGTTGCAGAATTAACCGATAAGGTTATCAGTGCAGAGCCTGGCGAGTATAACCTGAAGGTCAGGCTCAAAAGAGATGACCAAAAAACAGAGAAGGAGATTACTGAAGTCTTGGAAATTCTGCCTCAAACCCTTACTCAAACAACCGGGCTAAAAGCAGTAAAAAAGGAAGTCCAGGAGGAATTGAACAGCTCTTACTTTTTCCGACCTTTGTCTTATCCCAAGTTGATTTATGAGTCGCCGCAAGAAAAGTCAAAAGGGCTTGCCCTCTACTTTTTTATCGGAACCCTTGCGCTATATGCCTCTTTCATCACATTCACAAAAAAACCACTATAGAAACGTTTTTATAGGATTGGAAATCACTTTGTCCTATGGCAAAACCAAATCAGGATATGATCAGGTTCAGGGCGATTCTGGAAGTTCTTGGCAGGCCAAAGGAGCATGTTGAAAATACGATAAAAACCTTGGTTGCAAAGGCCAAAGAAAGGCATGATGTTTCGGTCATAAACGAAAAATTTGCAGACATCCGTGAGGAAGGAAAGCTTTTCTCCACATTTGTTGAACTTGAGATTGTGGCAAAGGGCACAAACAATTTGTCAGCATTCTGCTTTGATTTCATGCCTTCATCTATCGAGGTAGACAAGCCAGACCAGGTTATCCTGCGAAATGCAGACTTATCAGACGTTTATAACGATTTGCAGGCAAAGCTGCATACTGTCGATATGATAGCAAAGAAGCTAAATGCAGAGAATGATTTTCTTAGAAGAAACCTGGGAACGATGATATCCAATCTCCTGACAGTGCTGATAAAGATAGGGAAGAATAGTTTGAACGATTTGTCAAAGTTTACCGGGATAAATGAAAAAGAGCTTGCAGATTACATAAAAAAGCTTGAGCAGGAAGGAAAGATTAAAAAAGAAGGCGATATCTTTCAGCTAGTATAAAAGAGGGTGATCCATGTCTAATCTTAAGTATAAATTAGAAGCATTGCTTTTTTCTTCTGCCAGAAGTATGAAAATTGACGAATTGGCATCCCTTACCAAAGCAGGCCCTGAAGAGATAAGGGAAACATTGGTTCAGCTAAAGGCTGACTATGAAAAACGTGACAGCTCTATTATCCTCATCGATGAAGGAGACTCATTCAAGCTTAATATCAAATCAGAGCATATTCAGGTTATCCAGCAGATAGTTACAGAGACTGAACTAAGTAAGACCTTGATGGAGACTTTGGCTGTAATAGCATTTAAGTATCCCATAAAGCAGTCAGATTTGATAAAGATAAGGACAAACAAAGCATATGACCATCTTACCCAGCTTGAGCAGATGGGATATATTATAAGGCAGAAGTTTGGCCGTAGTAAGCTTATCAAGCTTACTCCAAAATTCTTCGAATATTTCGACCTTCCGCCAGAAAAGCTCAAAGAAAAATTCCAGGATTTTAGTGCTATTGCAAAAGCGATAGAGGATAAGGAAGAGGAAGTAAAGGCAATCAAGCAGGAGATAAAAAGAAAAGCAGCGGAATCAGGAAAAAAAGAGATAGGCCTTGTTGATGATAAAGGAAAAGCTCAGGCACTGCAAATTTATGATATTCCAAAGGAAGAGGAAGCAGCACAAGACCTTGCACTCTATGAAGAAAAGATTGGAGAGCTGGAGGTTGTCGATCTGCCTGAAGAGGAAGAAAAGAAAAAGCCCAAGAGAGAAAAGAAAACTGCAGAAGCCAGCACAGCCAAAAACGAGCAAGAGTCTGAAGACAGATTACCAGCTCCATCAGGTGACGGACAAGAACCCCTGGATTCCGAAAATCAAGAAACCGACGAACAACCAATCGAAGAAGAAGAGCAATCTGAAGAGAAGTCAAAAGAAGAGCAAACGATAGAAAAAAAGGTAGGCTAAAGATGAAAACCCTTTTGTTAAAGTGCCCAAACTGCAAAAATACCATGAAATATCAATCAAAAGATTCTATCCTTACAGGTAAAAGAAAAACATGCGTTTACTGTAATAAAAGCTACAAGGTTAGAGATAACCTCATAAATGATTGCTCAAACTAAAGTTCATACTCCATAGCTTGCTGCGGTTTGGGTTTGTTTTCTCGTCTACCTAAAAACCCAAAATTTAGCCCTTATACGCCTTATAAAGCCTGAATTTTATAGTAAGATTTATAAATGAACCTCTGTTCAAATATAATATAACTTTCTAATAAAATGGTCGATAAAATAACACTGGAAGGAGAAGAAATAATACCCAGAGAGATAGAAGAAGAGATGAAGCAGTCCTATGTGGACTATGCTATGTCTGTCATAGTTGGACGGGCCCTTCCAGACGTAAGGGACGGCCTAAAGCCAGTTCACCGAAGGATTCTTTTTGCCATGAACGATATGGGCATGCTTCATAACAAGCCCTTTAAAAAAAGCGCAAGGATTGTTGGAGAGGTTCTGGGCAAGTATCATCCTCATGGTGATACAGCAGTGTATGATTCTATGGTAAGGATGGCGCAAGACTGGTCGCTTAGATACAGGCTTATAGACGGCCAGGGAAACTTTGGTAGTGTCGACGGTGACTCACCGGCCGCGATGAGATATTGCGTCACAGGGGATACATTATTGCTTACAGATTCTGGAATAAGGCATATAAGCCAAATATCCTCGCTTGACGAACAGGAAATACAACTTAAAATCCTATCATTGGACGGAAAAAAAAACACCGCCAGCAAGTTCTTCAACTCAGGCTTTCACCCCACAATAAGGTTAGAGACTAATCTGGGTTATGCTATCTGCGGCTCATACAACCATCCAATACTGTGCTGGGGAAATAAGGATGGTTTTCCATGCATAGAATGGAAGACACTTGACACTATATCCGATGGAGATATTGTGGTATTAAGCAGGGGGAATGGCCATTTTTCCAAATCTTCTCTTAAGCTTAATCCATTTTTCCCAAAAGAGGGTTTCAAGAATCAGATAGATCTTCCAAAAAAAATGAATGATGATCTAGCTTTTTTACTTGGCGCCCTTGTTAGCGAGGGGAGTTTTCACAACAAACAAATTTTGTTCAATAACAAAGACATCACTTTTTACGACAAGGTTAAGTCCCTTATTTTCAACCAATTTGAAGGTATCCAGATCTATGAAAGGCAAGTAAAAGGCTCATGCACTGAGTTAAGTATATATGAACAAAAAGTCGTTAAGTTCCTAAAAAATATTGGGCTTGTTGAGGAAAGGTCAGATAAGAAGGAAATACCTTTTTCTATCTTGCAGTCATCAAAGGAGAACATAATACATTTCCTGCAGGCATTATTTGAAGGAGATGGTTCAGTCGTATATAAGACAGATAAAAGGCATAACGGTAAGTCTATTGAGCTCACATATAATTCCAAAAGTTTGACGCTTATCAACCAGCTTAAAGTGCTGTTATTAAATTTGGGGATAGTCACCACCTGTCCGTATAAGGACAAAAGGAACGGATGTTACAAATTAATAATTTCAGGCCATGACTCAATAGAGAGCTTTAAGCAAAATGCCGGATTTTTTTCCGAAAGGAAGGTAGATTGCTTATCCCATATCGATGGGATGAATAACCTCAGGCTGAGTAAAACAGACTTTGTCCCATATCTAAGTGATTATTTAAGGGCAAAATACAAAAAAGAGTTCATACATAAGCATAACCTGGATAGATATAACCTGATAAAAAAGAATTATGCAGCTCTTGTCAATCTAATCGATCCAAAGGATAAGCACCTTATCGATTTAATCCTTAAGCGTCACTATTTTTTTGATACCGTAAAAAAAATCAGCAAAACTGGGATAAAACAGCAAGTTTATTCTATTAGGGTAGATAGTGGCTGTCACTCATTTGTTGCCAACGGGTTCATTAATCATAATACAGAGGCCCGCCTAAAAAAACTCTCGGAAGATATTCTCCAGGACATCGATAAAGAGACAGTAAAGTTTGTTGCAAACTTCGACGGCAGCCTAAAAGAGCCTTCTGTCCTTCCTTCAAAAGTTCCAAACCTTCTTATCAACGGTTCGTCAGGCATTGCAGTTGGTATGGCAACTAACATCCCGCCTCATAACTTATCAGAGGTTGCAGCAGGAATCATATCTGTTATTGAAGACCCAGACACCAGCGTAGAGCAGATAATGCAGCACATAAAAGGTCCTGATTTTCCCACAGGGGCGACTATCTGTGGCTCCCAGGGCATAAAGCATGCTTATAAGACTGGCAGGGGAAGAGTCATTGTCCGTGCGAAAGCAGAGGTAGAAGAAGACAGGATACTCATCCATGAGATTCCATACATGGTCAATAAGGCAGAGCTGATAAAACAGATAGCTGCTTTGGTTAACGATGATAAGCTGACAGGGATAAGCGACATAAGGGATGAATCAGATAGGGAAGGTATGAGGATAGTAATTGAGCTAAAAAAAGACGCAAATCCCAACGTTGTTCTAAACCAGCTTTATAAGCACACAAGGCTTCAAGAGACATTTGGCATAATAATGGTTGCTCTTGTCAACAATGAGCCAAAATACCTGGGTATTAAGGAGATAATCCACTATTTTATCGAACACAGGAAGGAGATAGTAAGAAAAAGGACTGAGTTTGACCTAAACAAGGCAAAGGAAAAAGCGCATATCCTTGAAGGCCTCCTGAAGGCATTGGCCGATATTGACAACGTAATAGCGCTAATAAAGCATAGCAAGTCAGCAGAAAATGCAAAAAAAGCATTGCAGGAGTCATTGTTGATAACTGAAAAACAGGCGGCAGCTATTCTTGAGATGCGCCTTCAGAGGCTTACTGCCCTTGAGCAGGAAAAGATAAAGTTAGAGCATGCAGGCCTAATGAAGCTGATAAAAGAACTGACTGAGATCTTGGCCTCAGAAAAAAGGATACTTGATATCATCAATCAGGAGATGCTTGACTTAAAAGAAGAGTATGGTGATGATAGAAGGACCATGATAGAGGCAGCTGAGGCAGAAGCCCTTGAGATGGAAGACCTGATAAAAGAAGAAAAAACAGTCATAACCATAACTCACACAGGCTATATCAAAAGACAGCCCCTGGCAGCATACAAGCAGCAGAAAAGAGGAGGAAAAGGGATTATTGCAGCAGGGACAAAAGAAGAGGACTTTGTCGAAAACATGTTCATAGCAAATACCCACTCATATCTCCTTTTCTTCACAGATAAGGGAAGGATCCACTGGCTCAAGGTCTACAATGTTCCAGAAGGCTCCAGGCAGGCTCTTGGAAAATCTATTGTAAACCTTTTGGAGATAGGCCAGGATGAAAAGATTTCAGCATTCATACCGGTTGCAGAGTTTAAGGAAAATGAATATTTGATAATGGCCACAAGAAAAGGCACAGTAAAAAAAACCGAGCTTATGGCTTACTCCAATCCCAGAAAAGGAGGGATCATCGCAATCACTCTAGACCCAGGAGATGAGCTTATAGAAGTTGTCAAGACAAATGGAAATAACGAGATAATGCTTGCCACAAAAAACGGCTCAGCTGTCCGCTTTAAGGAGACAGATGTAAGGCCTACAGGAAGAAGCTCAAAAGGAGTTATAGGTGCAACCCTTAGGGATAATGACGAGATAGTAGGCATGGTCGTGGCTGATGATAATAATACCGTTCTGACGATAACTAACAATGGTTATGGAAAAAGGACGCCTGTCTCAGAATACAGGCTTACAAGAAGAGGCGGAGTTGGAGTAAAAAATATTTTATGCTCAGAAAGGAATGGATGCGTTGTTGCAGTAAAGACTGTCAAGGACAACGACGAGCTTATGTTTATCAGCAGGCAGGGGATAACTATCAGGACGCCTGCAAATGGAATTTCGATAATAGGAAGGGCGACTCAAGGCATGAGGCTCATGAAGCTTGATGATAATGATTCAGTAGTTGCCGCAGCAAAAATAATAGGTGAAGACGTTGAAGTTGCCTCTGAACAGGCTTCCTGCACAAACGATGAAGATAAAGATCCTGTGCAAGGGCAAGCAGAGTTAGAACCGCAGCAAAACCCTGATTTAGATAAAGGTTTAAATAATGAAGAGTGAATTACTTTTTCTATGAAAGGTTTGGTCATCGTTCCGGGCGGCTTTGAAGACATCGGTGCTCTGGAACTAACAGAGCTGATCGGCGCAAAAGCACCTCAGGTCGAGGACAGCTGCCTTTTGTTCGATATAAAAAAAATTGAGGACCTTTGCTTGCTTTGTTATACAGCCCAATCGGTTGAAAAAGTCCTTCTTCTGATAGATAATTTCCAATTTAAGGACTATAAGGATTTTGAGCAGAAAATTTCTGGCTCTATAAAAAAGATTGACTCCAAGAAGTGGCTGGGAAAAACAGTCGCCTTCAGGGTATCCACAAAGAAGATAGGAAGCGACCTAAGCTCTGAGGAAGTCTCTGCAAGAGTAGGCGAACTTATTATAGAAAGCATCAAAACATACAAGCAAAAAGTTGACCTCGATAACCCCGATATAACCTTCCTTGTCTTCATCAACAAAGACCAGGCATATCTTGGGATAGATTTCTCAGGAAGAGATTTGCACAAGCGGGAATATAAGATATTTACTCACCACAGTGCGCTAAGGCCAACGATTGCATATTCATTGATAAGATTGGCAGGATACTCAAACAAGAAAAAATTGCTTGATCCTTTCTGCTGCTCAGGCGAGATTGCAATAGAGACAGCATTGTTTCAGTCAAATTATTCTCCTAATTTTTACTCAAAAGACAAGTTTGCTTTCTTAAAATTCAAACCGCTCAAGAAGACAGACTTCGCAAAGTTACTCGGCAAGCAGGATAAGAAGATCCTAAAGATTAAGAAAGCAGATGTAATGTGCTTTGATTCAAACATGCTCAACCTTAATGCTGCAAAAAAGAATGCAAAGATTGCAGGCATAAACAAGCTCATCGATTTCTCCAGGAAAGACACAGAATGGCTTGATACAAAGCTGGGCAAGGAAAGCGTGGATTTGATAGTCACTCACCCGCCAGAATCTTCAAAAGTGATTGGTGAAAAAGATATTGAAAAAGTTTACAATGAATTTTTCTACCAGGCAGAATTTATCGTGAAAAAAGAAGGCAAGGTTGCAGTTATTTTGACAAAGTCAGACCTGATAAAAAAAGCAGCAGCAAAATACAACTTTAAGCCAGTACACGAAAGAAAAGTTTATTCAGGAAAGGCAGAATTATCGGTTGTCATTCTCAAAAGATAGCTGTAAGAAAAATTTTAAATATTAGTTATGTTTTCAGATGCTTGATAAAATTTGCGATATCAATGAAAAATAAATCAGAAGCTGGTTCTGTGATATAATGAAGCTTAGATTTGATAAGAAGATACTGATTATCGGGTACGGCGCTGTCTCACGATGCCTTCTCCCCATATTGGTCAGTCACCTTGAAGCGCCTTTCGAAAATGTGACTATCATCGACTTTGAAGATAAGGCTGAAGCTGTTAAGGAATGGACAGCGATCGGCATGTCTTTTGTTCAGATAAGGATCACACCGGAAAACCTGGCTGAAGTTCTATCAGGGTATCTCGAAGAAAAAGGGATGCTTATTGATCTTGGCTGGAACATAGGCTGCAACGACATTCTTGATTGGTGTCACAAAAATAACGTTCTTTATGTAAACGCATCAGTAGAGCAATGGGATCCATACAAGGACCAGGAAAAGAAAAGTGCCTATGAAAAATCATTATATTGGAGGCACATGCAGCTAAGGGAGATGATGAAGTCCTGGAAAGAAAAAGGCCCGACCGCAGTCCTTGATCATGGCGCAAACCCAGGTCTTATATCTCATTTTGTAAAGCAGGGATTGATTGATATTGCATCCCGCCTCATTAAAGAAAAAAAAGTGAGCGAAAAAGAAGCAAGCGATCTTAAAGACCTGTTGAGAAAAAGAGATTTTCCCCGCCTTGCTATGAAGCTCGACGTCAAGGTTATCCACTGCTCAGAAAGAGACACGCAGGTAAGTGATAAACCAAAAGAACCAAATCAGTTTGTTAATACATGGAGCATTGCCGGCTTCCATGAAGAAGGCATCGGCCCAGCAGAGATGGGCTGGGGAACCCATGAGAGATGGATGCCTGCCTCAGCTGTAGTGCCTGAAGTAGGCCCAAAAAACCAGATATTCCTCCAGCAGTCAGGGATAAACACCTGGGTATATTCATTTGTTCCTCCAAGTCATGAGATAATAGGGATGGTGATAAGGCATGGAGAAGCATTCACTATCTCAGACAGGCTTTCAGTAGAAGAAAACGGCAAAGTTGTATATAGGCCGACTGTCCATTATGCATATAATCCATCAGATGCAGCGATTGCTTCCTTAAATGAGTTAAGGGGTTTAAACTACAGGCTTGTTGAGGCTCAGCATATCTATAATGATACAGAGATAATAAAAGGCGGAGATATCTTAGGTGCACTCATGATGGGCCATAGATATAACTCATGGTGGACAGGCTCTGACCTTTCGATAGAAGAGGCAAGAAACCTTGTTCCTGGCCAGAATGCGACAACCATTCAGGTTGCAGCAGGAACCCTTGCAGCGATAATGTGGATGATTGAAAATCCAGATAGGGGTGTATGCCTCCCTGATGATCTGCCTCATGAATATATATTGAATATCGCAAAACCCTATCTGGGTAAATTTATCTCAGAGCCGTTTGATTGGACTCCGCTGAAGAAGCGCACCATCTTGTTCCCAAAAAATCCATCATTGGTCCAGCCTGACAGGTCAGACCCCTGGCAGTTCAAAAACTTTTATTTTTCACCCTAAAATGCAGGAAGTCATCTTAAAGGAAAAAACAGCTCTTGATAAAGAGTTGATGAAAAAATTAGCAGAAGAACATGGCACCCCTCTATTCATCATTGACCATGCTAAAATAAGGGAGAATTACCGCGAATTTAAAGAGCATCTTCCCAATGTCCAGGCTTATTTTGCTGTAAAATCCAATTCAAATCCTCTGATAATAAAGACCTTGTTTGAAGAAGGAGCAAGCTTTGACGTGGCATCGATGCCGGAGTTCCTCCTTGTTCATGAAAATATCAAGGCAATGCCGGAGAAAGAAAGGCAGGACTGGATATGGGATAAGATAATTTATGCAAATACGATAAAGCCAGTGGAAACTCTGCAGGCATTGGATAAGTATAAGCCGCTTGTGACCTATGATAATTTTGAAGAGCTAAAAAAGATTAAAGAGAATGCTCCAAACGCAGGCTTATGCCTTAGGATAAGGGTCCCAAATACAGGCTCCATGGTGGAATTAAGCTCAAAATTCGGAGCAGACCCAGGTGAAGCAGTTGATCTCATTGAAGAGGCGTTCAAGATCGGCCTAATCGTGGAAGGAATAAGCTTCCATGTGGGAAGCCAGTGCACAAACTTTGAAAACTTTGTCCAGGCGCTAAACCTTTCGTCAAGCATAATTAAGGAAGTAGGCTCAAGGCTGGGTAAAAAGATAAATATCCTGGACATTGGCGGAGGCTTTCCTGTCAAGTATAATGAAAAGGTAAAATCTTTTAGGACGCTCGCAAGAAAGATTAATTCAGAGATAAAGCGGCTTTTCCCTCCAGGCATGGAAATATTGGCAGAGCCAGGAAGGTTCATGATAGCAAATGCATGCACCTTAGTTGCAAAAGTGATCGGAAAAGCTTACAGGGATGGAAAGCCTTGTTATTACATCAATGATGGTGTTTATCATACATTCTCAGGCCAGATATTTGACCACTGCGTATATCCCGTAAAAGCGATAAAAGAAGGCGAGGCAAAGATTAGCGCAGTCTTTGGGCCAACATGCGACGCATTGGATACAATAACTCTCGCAGCAGAGCTTCCAGAGCTTGAGATACATGATCTTGTCTATGCAGAGAATATAGGCGCTTACTCACATGCATCTTCTACATTCTTTAATGGATTCTCTCCGGCAAAGGTTGTTCATATTAATCTGTAGATTTATTGATATCTTGTTTTTAAGCTATTCATCCTCAAGGCAAAACTAACCTCTGGTTTTGCTAACAACTTGTTATAAGGTATGACTTCAAATATTGTATTGTCAGTAATTGGTTTTCCTGAATAAGTCACCTGAAGTTGTTTATCTACAAATGCTGTTGAAAATCTTCCTAAGTCATAATTATGTTCGGCTATTGCAAGAAGTATCTGCCTTATCCTAGGGGCGGATATTTCTGAGCCATCTCCCTTTAGGCTTGCTACTTGCGCATCTAGTGGCACCCTCCTTTCCATCTTCCCTTCTGCTAGGTCTGGCTGGCAATAAGCAAGATCAGGCACTATTCCAAATCCTCTTTCTTGCCAGAAGTGATTTCTACGGTCAATGCCGTTCCATACACCAATCCCTTTTGATATAGTCCATAGGTCACCTGTTCGACCATAAGTCTGGGTAAAATCCTCTAGGTCAGTATGGACGGGATTTTCTACTACTCTTGGAACCATTTCGGTTTCAATAACAAGATGTTCTACTCCTTGCCTGGCCAACTCTTTTTTAACCTGATTAAACAATTGGGTACCATATCCCAAGCTTTTATTATCTCCAACGCTTGCAGTATATTCAATGAGTGCAAATGGGCTGCCGCTCTGTGGTTTATAGATGTGATATATCATAAACCCTCTATTGTCTACCTCCTTCTCAGGCTTATCACCGCGGATTACTTTAACGATGTGTTGGGCATTGCCATCATGCTCCAATGAGGTTTTGACTCTGGTTTCAAGCTGGTGTGGAGAAAGTTGTTCATCAGGAGGAAATTCAGACTTCATACCATAGCCAAGAAACTGGACTGCGCCCCATAAATTGGACACCTAGTTAACGAAATTTAATAAAGCCAAAGCGTAGGTGAGGATTTATGGGAACAAGAAGAAAATTTACAAAAGAATTCAAGCTTTCAGTCCTGCAGGAGCTTGAAACAAAACCAAT
>DASRUK010000035.1:0-2120 GCA_035655475.1 Candidatus Nanoarchaeia archaeon | reverse complement strand
CATAAAGGTCAGGCGGTAATTAGGGGTAGACCAAGGGATAAAAGATTTCATGTTGATGATATCGATGAAGATTTTATGGAAGATTTGGGTAATTTAGTCGGTATCCTTATCGAATCTCATTATCAAGCTGAAAAGCTGCAAAGGCATAGATAGTAAAATACTTATACTTGCCAATTTTTGCATTGCATATGGATTATCAAAAACTAGGCTTCAAATGCGGGATAGAGATCCATCAGCAGATCGAAGGAAAGAAACTATTCTGCGACTGCCCTGCACTTAATTCTACAAAAGAGCCTGATATATTCGTGGAGAGAAGGCTTCGTGCTGTTGCTGGTGAGACAGGGGAGATAGATGTCGCTGCAAAGCATGAGATGCAAAAGGCAAAGAAGTTCATATATATCTCAAATTCTGAGGACACCTGCCTTGTGGACTATGATGATGAGCCGCCGCATCCTATCCATAGGCAGGCGCTAGATGTTGCTTTAGCGGTCGCTGTTGCGCTCAATGCAAAGGTTGTCGACGAACTACAGGTGATGAGGAAAACTGTCGTCGATGGATCCAATACTACAGGGTTTCAGAGGACAGCACTTGTCGCACGAAACGGTTTTATCGACATTCCTTCCGGAAAAGTGAGGATTTCTATAATCTGCCTAGAAGAAGAGGCTGCACAGAAGGTAAAAGAGGATGAAAAGTCTGTCACTTACAAGCTTGATAGATTGGGCATGCCTTTGATAGAGATAGGAACTGCGGCTGATATAAAAAGCCCAGACCAGGCAAAAGAGGTTGCAGCCTATCTTGGAATGGTCCTTAGAAGCACAGGGAGTGTCAAGAGAGGGATAGGAACAATAAGGCAGGATGTAAACATATCCATCAAAGGAGGGGCAAGGACTGAAATAAAAGGTTTTCAGGACCTGAGAAGCATTGTCAAGGTCATCGAGAATGAGGTTGTACGGCAGGAAGAGCTTATCAAAAGAGGAAAAGAGATAACATCGGAGGTAAGAAAATCAGAGCCGGATTTTAGCACCTCGTTTCTTAGGCCGATGCCTGGTGCTGCAAGGATGTATCCTGAGACAGATGTCGTGCCTATAAAGATAACTCAAGAGATGATCGATAATGTTTCCAAGGTAGAGTTGATATCAGAGAAAATTAAACAAGTAGCTTCTGAATATAAGATGACAAGCGACCTTGCCACAGGGCTTTTTAAGGCTGGCAAAATCGCTGTTTTTGAGCAGTTTGCAGGCAAATTCAAGGATCTTGCTCCTGCGTTCATCGCTTCCACAATGGTCTCAAGCGTAAAGGAAGTGGAAAGGAAGCATAATCTAGATGGCTCAAAGCTTTTGGATAAGGATCTCGAGCACATTTTTTCTTTGATAAATGAAGGAAGGGTAAGCAAGGATTCTATCACTGATATCCTTTTGGATACTATCAAGGGAGTGTTTGATGAAAAGAAATATGCTTCTGCATCAAGCGAGGAGCTTGAGGAAGAGATAAAGAAGATAGTCATCAACAAGCCTGGCCTGAGCATGGGCGGCTATATGGGGCTTGTCATGGCAAAGTTCAAAGGAAAGGTCGATGGAAAGAAGGCGATGGAGATATTAAAGAAAATAGTCGGCTAGGTTTTTCACAAAAAGCGAGAACAAGCCATGTCGGACTATAATTTCTGTGACAAGGTAATAATTACAAATCATTAAATATCCAAAAAACATATTTTTTATATTCAGGAGGTGATTTCTTTGCTGCATTCACGTCTAGGTTTAAGTTCAATGGTCTTAGGCATCATAGCTATTGTCTTTGGGTGGATACCATTTATCGGATGGCTTATCTCCATTGCAGGCCTTGCACTGGGGATCGCTGCGCTTGTTGCCATACACCATCATCCTGAGATGGAAGGAAGGGGAATGGCGATAGCAGGGATAGTATTAAGCGGTGTTGCAATAATCGTCTATATATTTTTGGCGATAACCATATTTGCGGTTTTTTTTAAGGAGCTTGCCCAAAGGACAGGACAGCTTGCTTAATCTTTCTTTACGTATCTGCCAATAGCCTTAGCAAAATTTATAAACAGCCTAAAAACCCGTTTTTTGTGGGATTTTCACACTATAACACGGAGGTTGTCTAAT
>DASRUK010000034.1:0-16083 GCA_035655475.1 Candidatus Nanoarchaeia archaeon | reverse complement strand
GTTCCACTTGCCTTCCTTATCTTTCGTATGAATGACATCTTGTTATGTATAATTTATACACAACAGATATTAATATTTTTCGGTTTTATCGGCGAACAATTTATGTAGTGTATAAAAAGCGAGGAAAAGTTAGGTAATTAAATGAACTTATATTTCAATGGATAGATGAATATACCTGATAGATCAATTAAAAGAATAGCTGCTGTATTGATCCTGTTGTCGGCTGTAGGTTATATTGCAGAAAGGCATGCTCTGCTACCTTGGCAGGGTCAAGAGCGTGCATATAGGAATATCGGTGAACTTGAAGCAGAAGTAAGGTTATTCTACCAGCATCCCAGTCCTGAAAAAATGAATCGAGTGAAAGCCAGGATATATAGCGCAATGCGGTCTGCTGCCTATTTGGGGGCGACTCCTGACGAACAAAGAGAGATCCTTGAGAAGGCCCTATATTATTCCTTTATGGTTAGGTCTGTTATCGGAGCCAACGCAGAACTTCGCCCTGGGCAGGAATCTATAGATACCTGCATAATGGAGATAAATAATACAATTGAACAAACTATATCCCATTAATCTCTTATTTCTACACTTACCTTATGTCCCCTCAACCCTTCAAGTGCAGCGAGCTTAGTTATACTTTTACGTAAAGAAACAAGTCCTTCCCTGCTCAATTCCTGGACTGTAGGCATCTTCAAGAAGTCGAGCACACTTAACCCTGAGCGATATCTTGCAACTCCACCTGTAGGAAGGACATGGTTTGGGCCTGAACAATAGTCTCCTGCTGCCTCTGGTGAATATTCTCCTATGAACAAGGCGCCAAAGTTCTGAAGTTCAGGTATCACTCTCTCTTTATCTTTGACAATTATCTCCAGGTGCTCTGGAGCAAACTCGTTTGCAAGAGAAATCGCTTCTTCTATATTTTTGACTATGATTATCATGCCGTAGTTTTCAATGGATTTTTTTGCTATCTCTGAATCTAACTCTTTAAGTTGTATGTCTATCTGTTCATTCACTTCCTGTGCTAGTTTTTTATCGGTGGTCACTAACACAGCTGAGGCCATCATATCGTGCTCTGCCTGGGCTAGCATATCAGCAGCGATAAACTTAGCGTTTCCTTTTTCTGCGATTATCATCACTTCTGAAGGTCCAGCAAGAAAGTCGATTCCAACATCACCATTAACAAGCTTTTTTGCGGCTGTCACATAGATGTTGCCTGGGCCTACTATTTTTTCCACTTTTTGTACTGACTCTGTGCCATAGGCCATGGCTGCTATAGCCTGTGCTCCTCCAATCCTGTATACCTTGTCGACACCACAGAGATAGCAAGCAGCATATATATCGTCATTATCTTTAGGCGTACAAACCACCACTTCTTTTACACCAGCAACCTTGGCAGGAACAACAGTCATAACTACAGTAGATATCAACGGAAAGTTTCCTCCAGGAACATAACAGCCAACAGAATCAAGGGGCCTTACCAACTGACCTACAACAACACCTTTAGAAACTTCCTTTGTCCATCCCTTGGGCATCTGAAGCTTTGCATATCTTTCCACGTTTTCCTTGGATTGCTTTATGGCCCTTATCACGGCTGTGTCAACTCTTTCAAATGCTTCTTTTAGCTCTTTCTTTGCCACAAGCAGGATTGCGGGTCTTTTCCCATCAAACTTCTCTATGTACTTGAAGAGCGCTTTATCCCTATCCTTCCTAACATCTTCAAGAACAGGCTTGACTTTCTCGACGGCAGAGTCAAGATCATTGCCTCGCTTCATCACCTTTTCTATCTCTTTATGATTTGAAGCTGAGATTATCTTCATAGAATTACCTTGTTAAGGGGGTATTCGACTATGCCCTGTGCTCCTGCTTTCTTAAGCTTAGGTATTATCTCTCTTACTGTCTTTTCATCAACTATTGTGTTTATGGCAACCCATCCTTTGTCAGCTAGCTCTGATATGGTAGGATTCTTAAGTGCTGGGAGAGCAGCAAGGACATTCTGCAAATCCACCTTTTTTACATTCATCATAAGGCCAACTTTTTCTTCTGCGGCGATCGCCCCTTGCAGCAGCAAAGCTATCTCTTCCATCTTTCTCTTCTTCTTTTCATCTTTCCATGACTTTTTGTTCGAGACAAGAACTGTATTTGATTCCATAACTGTGTCAAGGATGGCGAGGTTATTTGCCCTTAAGGATGAGCCGGTCTCTGTTATCTCTATTATTGCATCTGCAAGTTCTGGCGGCTTTACTTCTGTTGCTCCCCATGAGAATTCAACATCTGCGTTGACTTTGTTTTTCTTAAGATACTTTTTGGCGATGTTTACTGCCTCTGTTGCTATCTTGCCACCTTCTAGATCTTTAACTGACTTTATCTTGCCTCCAACTGGAGCTGCAAGGACCCATCTGACTTTTCCAAGGCCTCTTTTTGAGTAGATCAGGTCTGAAACTTTTACAACATCTGCATTATTCTCCATAACCCAGTCTATGCCTGTTAGGCCGCAGTCCAAAACGCCATCTTCAACATAGCGCGCCATCTCCTGGGCACGTATAAGCATGCATTCTACCTCTTCATCATCTATAGATGGAAAGTAGCTCCTTGAGTTGACAGATATGTTAAATCCTGCTTTTTTAAACAATGCAACAGTGCTTTCCTGCAAGCTTCCCTTGGGTATTCCTAGTTTAAGTTTCATCGTATCACCTTAACAAGGTAAAATTAGCTACTTCTATATTTAAATTTAACCGCTATATTACTGTTTTAAAAAATAGAAATCTTGTTATGCAACTCTTTGAGCGGTCTCTTTTAAGTCTTGCGATGCTCTACTTATCATATCTGCTAGTAGATCAAGTTTATCCTTTAGATGTTCTGGAATTGCGAATACAATATCAACCCCAGCAATCCTGGTTAATTCTTTATCGCTGGCTAACTGAATTACTGCATAAGCACCCGCAGGTATACGCCGACCAGCTGTAGAATCATACATCTGAGGAGTATTTCTTACTGATTGGACCCGGCCTATCTGAATCATAGCTCCAAACATCTCAGCAACATAGTCTCCTTGTTTTAAAGATCTGTATTCAGCAGCTGTTGTTATTTTGCTAATATTAGGTGCCATAAATGGGGGAAACATCAGTCAGCTTTTAAATATTTTCATATTGCCCTACAAATCTATCTCTCATAAATCCTCCACCAGTGCCTTCTTTAAACCAGTTGCCTATCAACCTTCCTTTGATGTCATAATCTATCTTACCGCCATAAGGCTTGTCGACCCTGACGTTCTTTGCAAGCAAAGCACTTCTTAGCGGCTCTTTGTAATAATCAAATGTATCTACAGTGTGTATCTTCCACACCTCTTCATATGTTTTAGGATTGGCAAAACCAGTAAGATTGACTGCCTCGTCGACAACAGAGAAGTCAAACTTGCCTACGCCTACAGAGCCAATAACCTCTCCCTCCTTGACTGGTATTCTTTCCCATGTCTGCTCTGGGATCTTGCCATCAACCGCGATTGCCTTCACAACTTTGTCAGACAATTTGTCTATATGTATAAATATAGTATAGAAATTGCATGAGTGCTCGATGATTATCTTATAGTCATTGGCATTGAATGGCTTTCCTATCTCAACTATCGCTCCATCAGCAGGCGCATAGATCTTGAACCTATCTAAGTTAATCTTGTCTTCGTTTGGGCCCGCAAAATCAAGGGTATTAAATTACTGATGGTCTGTCGGAGTGATATGCTGTGTAGACATCATCCCCATAGGGAGTATCTTTTGAAGATCAGAGAGTGCTATAGGTGATGCTCCAAGCATTCGTGGACCTTCGCCTTCACAACCGCGAGGGCTTAATAATCCCAACTTGAAGGGTGCTTGATTGGATTGATTATTTTGCTGAGCATTGTTTGACTCATTGAACCTCTGCCCTTTGTTGCTATCATTATTATTATCTATATTACGCTCGCTCAAAATTTCAGTGCTTTGATTATAAGGCACAGGTTTTTGGTTGGGCGCTACATCAAGTTGGGTCAATTTATTCCTAAGCACAGAAACATCTTGTCCTTGGCGTTCAAGCCTGTCGACAGCAGCTTCCAGCTCGTCATAGTGCTTTGGCCCAATCCTACCTCCCATGCCTAGAAGGATGTCGATATTTTTCTCAAGGGAGACATAGTCAGGAGGAACCATAAAGTCTGTCTTATCGCCGATATACTCGATCTTGGCCAGGCGTTCTTCAGCTGTCATTTGCTCTACGGGCTTAGAACAGCCAAAAACAAGAAAAGAGACGAGCAAAATAAAACCTAATCTTTGATTCATGCGTCTTTTGATGATAGCCTGGTTTATATAATTATCATAAGGTTTTGCGACTTTGGCATGGGTTAAAGCGCTAGCTTGTTTACATCATGTTCAACATTACTTATACCTGATACACCAAACTTCTCAACAAGCACATTAAGCACATTTGGTGATATAAAAGCAGGCAATTTAGGCCCAAGATGTATGTTTTTTACACCTAGAGACAGCAGCGCAAGAAGGACAAGCACTGCTTTCTGCTCATACCATGATAGGTTATATGAAATCGGAAGCTTGTTTATATCATCAAGGCCAAACACATCTGCAAGCTTTTTGGCAATAACAACAAGGCTGTAGCTGTCATTGCATTGTCCTGCATCGATTACCCTGGGTATCCCTCCTATATCTCCTAGCGGCAGTTTGTTATACCTATACTTTGCACACCCTACTGTTAATATGACTGCATCGCTTGGAAGCGCCCTGGCAAACTCTGTGTAATAGTCCCTATTCTTTCGCCCATCGCATCCCCCCATCACCACAAAGCGTTTGATGGCACCATTCTTGACAGCCTCAACAATTTTATCTGCAACAGACAGCACAGCAGAGTGTCCAAATCCGACCGTTATCTCTCCTTCTTCAATCTTGATAGGAGCCTTGCATTTTTTTGCATGCACAACCAAGGAAGAAAAATCCTTTCCGATATGCTTGACACCTTCAAACCCTACAAGCCCTGTGCAATATAGCCTATCCTTATAGCTTTCCTTTGGAGGGATAAGGCAATTGGTGGTCATAAGGATGGGTCCGTTAAAGCTTTCAAACTCTTCGTTCTGCTTCCACCATGAGCCTCCATAGTTTCCTCGCAAATGCTTGTACCTTTTGAAAGCAGGATATGCATGCGCAGGAAGCATCTCTCCATGTGTATAAACATCTACGCCTGTTCCATCCGTCTGATCAAGAAGCCTCTGCATATCCTTTAGGTCATGGCCGCTTATCAAAATACCGGGATTGGCACCTACATCAAGGCTTACTTTTGTTGGTTCAGGATGTCCATAGGTTTCAGTATTTGCCTTGTCAAGCAGTGCCATTGCTCTTACACCATATTCACCGCATTTTAAGACAAGAGCAGTCAGTTCCTCAGCAGTCTTACCCTCAGTGTCAAGTGCCTCTCGGATAAATCCAAAAATTGTATCATCTTTATAGCCTAATATATAAGCATGGTCAAGATAGGCGCAGAGTCCCTTCAGGCCATGAGTAAGCAAATCCTTTAATGCCAGGGTATCTTTATCATCTGACCGATTCTCTATCAATTCATCATCTGATATAGATACGTATTCTCTTCCCTTAGCAAGCCTTTCTTTAAAATGCTCTGCATCAAAGTTGACATTGGTGATGGTAGAAAACAATGATTCCATGATAAAGACATTTGCTTCTTCAGTGTTGGATCCCTTTTTTGATATAACCCTTGCCATTCTCACTAGCTTATCCTGCAGCACAGAAATCTCCTCTTTCTTTCCACAAGCACCCTCTCTTGTGCACCCTATATTATCGATCACCTCTTCGCATTGATTGCAAAACATAATAACCACCTCGTATGAATGTGCAGTGGAGGTTATTTATATATGGGCGGTTTCTTGGAGGAAACCTTAAGGCATCCACTCAGCATCTTTTAGGCTTGGCAAGTGGCAATCTATCGATCGCACAGGATATTAACGCAAGGAAATAATATCGCTCTATTTCATAACTTGAAAAGCAGTATACTTCCATGCGCTAAACTTTCGTCAAGTATATTTATGCCTGACAGACTTATGATGATCAGGTGTTCTTCTGACCAGAGCATAAAGCTTGAACAAGCCTGTATCCTACTACTTCAAACCATCAGCCTTAAGGGGCTTCCACAAAAATGTATACAGCAAAGATGCTGCCAGCGCAATGACAAGTATCGACTGCATCACAAACGTTTCAACAGTAGGGTACATTCCAAGCACAGGGATGTCTGGTGCCCATGAGAGAGGGCTCATTGGGACTACACCTCCTTCCTGAAGCTCTGCTATTCCTTTGCCCATAAATGTAAAAGCCATGTAATATAGAATAGCACTGGTTATGATAAAAAATTGCTTGACCGGAATCTTTGTGCTATACCTCTTTAAAATGAAATAAACTATGCAGAGCACGATTATACCGCTTAAAAAGCCAGCGATTATTGGGCTTGCAGGCGCATCAATAAGCAGTGCATTGTAGAAAAGGACTGTCTCAAATCCCTCCCGGTATACAGCAAGAAACGCAACGGATCCAAGCAAAAACTTGTTTCCTTTTGTAATCGCGTCCGCAACCTTGCCTTCGATGAATCTCTGCCACCTGTCTGCCTGTATCTTGCTTACAAGCCAATAGCTAACATAAAAGAGCACAATAACTGCGATAAGCATTGTTGCTCCCTCGAGTATTTCCCTGCTTGCAAATCCAAGGCCAAACACTTTCTCTATAAGCCATGCGGTAAGAAGGCTGGCAAGTATGGCAAGGCCTGCTGCCTTATAGATTATACTAATTTTCTGCTTATTGCCTGAAACAGCGAGATAAGCGATGATTGCTGCGATGATTATTATCGCTTCAAATCCCTCTCTTACAATGATTGTAAGGGATTGCAAGTATAAAAATTTTGCATTACTTTTTGACTCTAGGATGCCTTGCGCCCTCTCCAGGTTAGAGTAAATATTTGACGCCAGCTTGTCTATATCTGAGTATCCCTCTTTTATGCGTGAAAGGGCAAGGACATCTTTCTCTATCTCATCCTCAAGCGAACTGTCTCTGGCACTTATCTCCTTTCCCACGCCTTCTTCAAAAGTTATAAATGCCTCTTTTGCAAGCTTTGAGGCTTCTTGGGTATTGCCTTCCTTGTATTCATTTATAGCTTCACCTATCAGCCCTTTTATCTCAGCTATCCCCCCGCCAGATATCCTGCTTGTATCAAAGGTAAACTCTACAGTAGCTTCTTCAAATGCATCTTCCTTGTCAAGATAGCCAAGGATCGAGGGTTTGACCATAACTTTTACATGCCAAATTCCTTCATCAACATCTGCATTGGCAGCATAATGGAAGAACTCAGCCCACATAGGCACTAAATTGTATTCAAGGCTTTCTTTTCCCTTCGTAAGCTGCATACTAATATCTGCATAGGGGAGGATTCTTCCTGTAGATGCCTCCCGCACAACCGCTTCAAGATGATAAAGTTCAGAGCCTTTTACAGTGCTGACCAGCTTTCCTGACTTAAATGCATATATCTCCTCAACACTTTCAGCAATAAAACCGATAGAATATTTACCGGCCTTTCTTTCTTCCCAAAGTTCGGCAACCGCAATGTCAATATCATCTCCTGGCAAAAAGCCTTCGGTTGTCGCTATACCCGGCTGATTATCTATCCTGGCAACCCCATCTTTTACGTTAAACTCAAAGACTGCCTTGATAGGCTCTATCCATTTGTCAAGCTCATGGTGAGCAAGGCCGCCATGTTCTATAATGATAATTGCCTTGTATCTTCCATCAGCAAGATTTGCATTGTTTCCATAATAAAAAAACCTTCCCCATAAAGGATGCAGTATTATCTCCTGCTTCCATCCATTGTTTCCTTGGATAGATGCGCTTACTAAAGTATAAGGTATCATCCTCTTTGTATCTTTCTCTCTTAAGACAACTTTCAGATGTTGGGCTTCTGCAGGATTTTTGACAAGTTCACCATCTACAGGCAAGTAGAAGTCTTCAGCCTCATCTATTATAAGGCCCACTCTTAGCCCTCCGATTACCTGTTCACCTGAAAGCTCTGAGTCTGCAAGGCTTTGCTGGTTTGCCTCACCTTTTGCATCCTCTGATACTGTCCCTGAACCTGACTGCTCCTGCAAGATGGCAATTATCTTGTTAATATTCTCATTAACAATAGAAGGATCTCCCTTTTGAGCAACTGTGCTTTTGATTACTTCAAGCCGCTCGGTCATCTCGCTGCTCTTTTCTTGTTTTTCATACAGATCAAGAGCCTTCTCAAGGAATATCTCTGTCTCAAGATATTCTCCTTCATCTATTACTTTTTCATCCTTGACTGCATCTGCATATTCTGCATTGATAAGTTTTAATGTACCGATAAGACCTTGTGCGCCTGAATCTGCATAGCTTGCCATAGAAAACAACAAGATGCAGATTATCCAAAGTGTTGTTTTTATTTTCATAAAGTTAGGTTCGCCTAACTTATATAAAAAGTTTACTATTGTTAACTTATGCCGTGGATATCTAGAATTTGCTATTTTCTACGGTTCATACTTCGGAAGGCATCAGTGGATTAAACTGGCCATCATGAGCGCCTTTTGATAATCTATCAAGGCTTCAAGGGCTTCTTTTTCCAAAAACCCAAAACGGCAAGCATTAAGCCTCAAACTGAGATATCGCTAGCCAAGCCGCGGAGTATGTACTTTAGTTTGAGCAATAAAAAATCCCAACCGCAGCAAGCTGCGGGGTATTTTTTAAGCCTCAAACTGGGTTATTAAGCCGTAGCAAGCTACGGGGTATGAACCCAAGTCTTGAGCAATTCAAGAAATCAGCTTTTCAGCGTTCTTGTATGCAAACTTCTCCTGCACTGAAAGGTTAAGCCTGCCAATAAACCCTCGTGTATAATTGTTTAAGGTCAGCGCGACATCAGGATCAATATCCCAGATTTCAGATACACCCCTGTCTGTTCCCCATATCACCTGGTCTGGATGCTTCTCGATAAACTCCTTCCAATTCTCAAGATCTTTATTAAGAAGCGGCTCGTAATCTTTAAAGTGAGAAATAAAGCTCTCCTTGCTGCTTCTAGGTTTTAGCAGCCAGACATTGCCATAAAGCTCATCGACACCATAATAAATATTCGGATTTCTTTCAAGCATGCCTGCAACAACATCAGGTTTTTTGCTGCAAGCAGCGCAGTCTATCAGTTGGTCACCATGAAAGACAAAGCTGATGTCAGGATTTGCTTTGGCCACCGATTCTAGCGCCTTATCCTGGCCTTCGCCTAGATGAAAGTAGATGGTTAGTTTATGTTTCCTGATAATAGGATATATCTTTTGCAGCCTTTGCGAATCAGGGGGAAGAGCAGAAGAACCATCCTCTCGTCCGTAAAGCCCAATTTCCCCAAAACCTTTGAACATACCCTTCTTGATATTTAGCATCCTTTCAAGCTCTATTGAATCAACAGTAGGATAGCCTTCCAGGCTGCCATCATCATCCGGCGGCATGATAAATGGAACAAACCTCCCTGGATACGCCTGCATTGTCCTGTTCACTACATCGATAGATTCCTCTATTATTGGCTCCCATACAGGGAAAAATCCCCAAGCCTGCTTTGTTCCTTCAACATCCATCATGCATATCCACTCATCGATGCTTCGTTTTATCCCCAGGTTGTATCCATAATAATCAGGCTGGCCTGGTTCTCCATCCGGCAGGCTTTGCAAATGTATATGTGTATCTATCATAGGGCCTTTATAGTAGCCGTCAGGAAGACTGTTTGGATCTCGCACAGGAGGGCAATCGACTTCTAAGAAAGCTTTGGTAAAGACATTGTTCCAGTGCTGCTCAACTAGATTATCCTTCGTTTCGATAGGTTGGTTTTGAGAATATTCATTAGCGCAACCTGCAAGGATAAAAGAGATAAGGATTATGAGTATGCTCCTCATCCTTAGTTTTTAGGCCGCTTGATATATTAACCTTTCTGCGGTCATGAGTAGAAAAAACAACAAGAAGGAGATAAAATAATCATCCCCCTCCAAATATATAACATCTTCTAGGCATTAGTTTACAGCTTGTTTACATTCAGCCGGCGCACTGTTGAATGCACTGCAGATTGCAGCCTTGTATGCCTCTGGATTGCCATAATTATACACAGCTTGGGTCTCCTGACCGTTGATGATAAGGGTTGGCGAGCCTTGGACGCCATTTGCACCAGACTCCTGGGCTTCCTTTTTCAAAGCATCGGTCCCTTGCTTTGCAGTATAATCCTTTATCTTTTGAGCGTCCATTCCAAGGTTCTTTGCTTCAGTTTCCCAGCAGCTTGCGTCCCTTCCACAGTTAGTGTTGATAGCAGCCATGAAATCCCATAGCTTATCCTTTCCATAAAGTGCAGCTACAGCAAGCTCTCTTGCGTTCTGCTCCACCTCAGTTTGCCCATGTAATGATTGGATAGTATCGCCGCTTGCACTGACAATATACTTCACATTAAAGTCAACCTTGTCTTTTAGAAGTTTATACACCGGAAGCATCGTATTTTCAGCCTCATTTCCATACGGGCAAAAGCTCATTACATATAAGTCAACTTTCGGCTTGTCAGTTTTTGGCACAGGTTGAGATGGTTGCTCGGCTTGTGCATTTTGGAGGGGTCTTGTCATATCTATTGCTGAAGGAAAAAGGAGTTTTCCATCAGTGCTCACATAAGATTCAATTTCCCTTCCGCTGATATCAAGTTTTAGTATGTATAGTCCATTTCCTTGAGCCATTGACTTTACAGTTGCTGTAGATCCATCTTGGAGCAGGTTTTCATTGATAAAAGTGAGTGTAGCTGCCTTAACTGAATCTGCTGTCGCAGCACCAGTGAGATTGCTTCCTGGCGACCTAAAAAAGGCGAATATAAGAAGTATGGCTAGGATTGCAGATATTATCTGCCACAGCCTTGCCGAACCTGCTGCCGGCATGGGTGGGAGGGTGATCTCTGCATCTGAATCCTTTTTCTCATAATCCTCACTTATGTGTTGATCTGGCTCCGAATTGTCAAGAACCGCCGACCTAAAGTTCGGGGCATGTTCTTGAGCCTCAGAAATCGCTGGCTTACTCTGGGCTAAAGCATCAGAGCGTGCGCCCCCAGAAGCGATTTCTGACATGTCAGCCTTTCCGATTCTATCCTCAGATATTACCTTGTGTTCAAAGCTATTTTCCATGGGAATCACCTCTAATCTTTATCCTCTTTTAAATATTGTTAATCTTGCCTCTTTTATTGCTGGCCTTTAACTTTAAGCGCGTCCTCTATACATGAACTGCACTGTGAAGCGTGGATATCATAAGATCCATCCTCCCTAAAAAAGCAGTCAAGGAGCCCCCTTTTGTGCAACCTGCCATCGTGCGGTATGCTGAAGCATCCACATCTGCACGGGACTCCGTTCAAGGCATCAGGGTTTCCTGCCGCAAATTCATAAGCTTCTTTAATCGTTGGATTCCTCTCAATAAACCAGGGAGTGCCTGTGCTTACAGGTTTTTTCATGGTAAACAGCAAAGCAGTCGGAACTAAAAGTATCAGCAGCACAGCGATGCTTAATGTCCGTCCATATCTCGTTTGTTTCATTCCTTGCAGCAATCTATCAATTTTTTCATCATGTTTGATATTTCTGATAACCTTGATTTCGAGGCTGGCGCCTTTAGCATATTTGAGCCGTTCAATGCCCAGAATATGCTATAAAGGTCAAACGCTTTTACCATCATATCTTTAGCCTCTTCCTTTTTGTCGTCATGCAAACATTTTGTCCCTGTCTCCATAAGTCTCATAGAGCTTGCAAGCAGATGCTTGCTTATGCACCACTTTTCACTGTAATCCTTCTCTTCTTTGCTCACTATTTTATTCATCAGTTCCTTTCTTACCTCCCTCACTTTCTCAAGAAAATTAAGATACTTTTCTTCCTCTGTCTTCATATATGAGAAGGAAAAGTGCTCTTCAAGAGAGATAAGGTTCATGAGGGCTATGCTTAAGTCTTCGCCCGCAGATATATCCAACTCTCCTTTTTTCTTGATGTCCTCTATCAGGGTAATAAAGTTCTTCATGTTATCACCAATAGTATTGAGGTTAGGATAATAAGTGCAGCTGCCATGAATGACAAGCCCTGGTAGCTCCACATGACCTTCCCTCTTTTCTTTTTTATCCAATCGCTCAGCTTGAACGCACCTGCAATTCCTATCGTACCCAGGATTATCCCCGCGAGCAATCTATCGATGCCCAGATATCCGAGTCCTAAAAGCGATGTTTGAGGATACTTCATCACCTCGTATATGTTAGTGATAATTCCTGCAAGGTATAGCGGAACCACAGATAAAAGAAAAGATAAGATAAGGGTTATCATCTCCAGCATAGGCATCTCCACCTTTTTTCCCAGCCAACTGCTCAGCCACAATGCAGATGAAGCGATAAATGCTCCAAAAAAAAGGCCGATCACACCGTCGTCCACTCCAAGCCCCCTTGAGATTCCAAGCCCTGCTCCTGCAGCTATAGTGCAAAGAGGGCAATGGGCTAAAGCCCTGGGGGGTGTGGCAATCAAGGTACCTAACAGTGCGATAGCCCATTTGATATATCTCTGCATCTAAAGTTTCTTCCTCTTTAGCAATAGCGAATTGCTGACGACGCTGACTGAGCTAAGTGCCATCGCTCCGCCTGCGATTATCGGCGAAAGCAGCCATCCTGTCCAGGCATAAAATATTCCGGCAGCAACAGGTATTCCAAGCACATTGTAGATAAGGGCCCAAAACATGTTCTGCTTTATCTTACCCATGGTGAATTTGCTTAGCTTTATCGCCCTTGGAACATCCAAGAGGTCGTTTCTCATAAGCACTATGTTTCCTGTCTCCATCGCAACATCTGTGCCTGATCCCATGGCGATGCCGATATCCGCCTGAGCAAGAGCAGGGGCATCGTTTATGCCGTCTCCGACCATCGCTACCTTGCCGTTTGCTTGAAGCTTCTTTACGTATTTTGCCTTGTCTTCAGGAAGCACTTCTGCAAAGACATTCTCTATCTCTGCCTTTCGAGCGATTGCTTTTGCGGTTCTCTCGTTATCTCCTGTTATCATGTAGACCTTTATCCCAAGCTTGTTAAGCATCTTCACTGCTTCTGCAGACGTATCTTTTATCTGGTCAGCAACTCCAATAAGCCCTATTGCTTTTTTGCTGTCTGAAAGGACCATCACTGTCTTTCCGTCCTCTTCCAATGAATGGATCTGGTCCGTATATTTTGCTATGTTTATACTCTGGTCTTTCATAAGCTTGGGATTTCCAAAATAATAAGTAGTCCTATCGATCTGGGCAGTGACTCCATGTCCAGGGATAGCTTTGAACTTCTTTGCAGCAGATAGGTGTATCTTGTCTGCTTTTTTCACTATTGCTTCTGCCAGTGGATGCTCGGAGTTCTTCTCGATCGATGCAGCAAGCTGCAGCACTTTTCCTTCTTTGCTTCCATCAAGAGTAACGATGTCAGTGACTTCAGGTGTTCCATTGGTTATCGTTCCAGTCTTGTCAAAGATGATGTACTTAAGCTTATGCGCAGTCTCAAGCGCCTCTCCACCCTTGATAAGGATGCCATGCTGAGCGCCTTTTCCTGTCCCTACCATTATCGCTGTAGGCGTGGCAAGCCCAAGTGCGCATGGGCATGCGATGACAACAACAGCAACAGCTGCGATGACCGCAAAAGACAGCTCTGCAGCAAGCAGCAGATACCATACTCCAAAGGTGATTATTGAAAGGACTATCACTATCGGCACGAAATATGCAGATATCATATCCGCAAAGCGCTGTATCGGCGCCTTATGCCCCTGTGCATCTTCAATAAGCTTTATGATGCTTGCAAGAGTTGTATTTGCTCCCACTTTTGTTGTCTTGAACTTGAAAGCGCCATGCTTGTTTATGGTCGCTCCAAACACTTCATCTCCCTTTTTCTTCTCTACAGGGATGCTTTCGCCTGTTATCATGCTTTCATCGACCGCTGAATAGCCGTCCACTATCTCTCCATCGACAGGGATTCTTTCGCCAGGCTTGACCAAGACGATATCGCCCACAACAACATCGTCGACAGCTATCTCAATTTCTTTCTTGCCCCTTATGACGATGGCGGTTTTTGGGGTCATCCCCATAAGCTTTTTGATAGCTTCAGAAGTTTTTCCTTTAGCGACAGATTCCAAGAGCTTGCCAAGAACGACTAAGGTTATCAGGATCGCTGAGATCTCAAAATACTGCTCTTCTCCTGGTTGGAAAAACAACACAAACAGGCTGTAAAAATATGCAGCGCTTGTTCCGACAGCGATCAGTGTGTCCATATTTGCGCTCTTGTTCTTCAGTGCAGACCATGTCCCTGTATAAAACTGCCATCCCGCTATGAACTGTACCGGGGTCGACAGCGCAAAAAGGATGAAATCCTTATACGGCAGCATAACACCTGTCCACATAAGTATCATTGTGATGAGGAATATGGGGATCGCAAACACAAGGCTGAAATAAAACATACGCTTTATGCCTTTGATCTCTTCCTGCTGCGCTTTCTGCTGTTTCTCAACATCTATCTTTCCATCGCTGACAGATGCTTTGTATCCCTTTTTCTCGACTATCTTGATCAGTTCTTCTTCATTAGTCTTTTTTTCATCAAACGTGATGGCCGCCTTTGCAGTGCCATAATTAACATTTGCTTCCTTTACGCCCTCTTTTTTGGATAGCGCTTTTGTGAGCAATGTTGCACAGCTTGCGCAGTGCATGCCGCTTATCAATAGATCTGTTTTTTTCATTGTTCATCACCTATTACAAATGGAAACAGAATCATCATGTCAAGGGCTGTGCCTGTCTCTTCGATAACTCCCACGATGACTGCATTCTTTCCCATTATCTTTACAAAATCTCCAACTTTTATCTTATCCTTTTCAAACTGCTTAGCTTCTTTGCTTCCTAGAAGGGCAGGATAATATTTGACTCCAGCTATCTCATGCACCCCATAATCTTTCAAATCCCCTTGGTTGAGGTTGAACTTTACATTGGAGTTGCCTTGATAGGAGTAGATTATCCTGTTCATTCCTTCTTCTTTGCTTACTAAGACAGCGTTCTCATCACCCGCAATGCTGCGAAATTGGGTTGCGCTGACAAAGTAAAAATCATCTATCTCTGTATTAGTCTTTGCCAGTATTCCTTCAACCTTTGTATCTATGCCAGAAAGCCCGTTGATGGGATCGCCTGGTTTTGAAAACAGATTTTCGTCGGTCATCAGCTTGGCTTCTGAATAGCCGATGACTATTGAATCCTTCTCAGGTATCGATTTTCCTGCATAAGCTTTAAGGTCGGCAAGATCGTTATTTTTGGCAAGCGCAAATATCTTTATAGTTCCCTCCTCGGTATATGCTACTTTTATGGAGATGTCTGACAGGATCTCGTCTGTGGACGATTCCTTGCCTTCCATCTTTTTTTCAGCCTTCTTTTCAGCTTCTTCCATGGCACCTTCTTTTTTGGCGCCCTCTGTCTCCATCTCTCTTTCGCCGGTAAAATATACGAAAGCTCCAAGCGAAATTACTATCAATGTTATTGCTATTGGTATCTTCAAGCTCATTTTCTCACCTGCATAAGTTTTTTGCTCTTCTGGCAGGCAGGGCAGTTCTTTGAATCATGGAAGTGCTTAAGTGCATCTCTTAGTATGCACCAGCAGAATCTATCAGCCAGCTGGAAAAATTTTTCCCTTCCTTTTTTCTCAAATTCTATCAGCCCGATGTCCTGCATATCCTTAAGCTGGTGGGATATTGCAGAAAGGGTCATCTTCTGCCTGCCTATATGGGAGTATATCTCATTTACTGTCCTAGGCCCTTCTACCATGCTCAACAGTATGTTAAGCCGTGTTGGATCCGACAGTGCTGAAAAAAACTTCACCATATTTTCATTTATATGTGTCATTGAACAGTTGAGCATTTGCTCAACTTTATAAACCTTATGGAAGTGTAATCAGAATATTTTTATATTACCCGTCCTTAAAATGCATCATGGAGTCATATAAGCTTCGCTGGATATACCCTTT
>DASRUK010000033.1:0-3463 GCA_035655475.1 Candidatus Nanoarchaeia archaeon | reverse complement strand
CATTTACCTTTACAGCCTGTGAATATGGCCCTATTGCCTTAGGCGCCATATCTGTGCTTATTACCTCTTTTTTCATGAAACCCCTCTAAAACAATTAGGAATTAGGTATTAAAAAATCACCATTTGTCATTCGTAATTCCTAATTCGTAATTACAACTTACAGGTTTTGCAACTCATCTACCCCCAATATATTTATCTGGCTTAAATCCCTTCCAGGGAAAAATGTCTTGAGGTGTTGAAGCACAACATGCTTTGGGGCAAAACTTGCGAGAAAGACATCAATGCTCTTGTTTGAGACTTTCCTTATTGTCTCGAGAAATTCAAGCTGATGCTCCTTTTCCTTAATATACACCTTGACCTTTACTTCATAGACTTCACCGTGCTGTGCTGTATAATCCCACACGCCGACATCAACCTTTTGTCCCTCGTCTTTTGTCCTGTCAATACGGCTATCCCATCCATCTATGATAACAAAACATTCTCTTTCAACTTTAACATCCGACCGTGAGGCATACCTCTCCTTTATCCTGTGATAAACATAAGCTTCTGGAATTACGCTCCTGTGTTTACCAAGCTTATCCCACCCTTCGTATGTCTGGACAAAACCCGAGTAAAGCGAAAATAGGTGTTTAAAGAAGGTAATATAAGCAGCATCCTGATCAAAACTCTTTCGCTTAATCCACGCCTTCACCTTGCCAGGAAGATGTTTGACATCAGGCAGATTTATAAGGTCTTCTTCCTTGTAACAAAAGCATATTATTGATGCATAGTTATAAAAATCTTGCTTCCGCTTATTCAAGAGAATGGAAATAATCGCCTTTATGTCCGGATCATCTTCCATGGATTCTATGTATCGCAAAGACCTTTCGTCTACGCTAAAGTCGACATGCAAGGCTTTATCCCTCCCTTGATATGGGAAATTTTGGGGCAAGGATAATAGGGCTAAACCCCATCCTGTCGGTAAGATAGGCGACCGCAGCGCTTGTGTGAGGCAGGCATTGATTTATGAGGAAATTTGCATTTTCACTATCTTTCAATAAGGCCTTTTTCTGAGATGCGTTCATTTCTTCTTTAAGAAACACAAAACCAACTACCACTATCTCTATAGCAAACGGTCCTTTGCCAGGCCCGAACGAAACCTTGTCTTTGACAAGTATAGAAAATCTTTTATTTGGCTGAAGCGGAATATCAAAGGAGTGCTTTATCTCTCGCTTCATCTCTACATTTCTTGTTTTAAGCTTCGGCGTTGGAAGGGGATTTCTATTAGCACATATCTTCTTTAAGAGGAAATCAATGCCCTGGACTTTCTCTTTAATACGCAAATCTAGCTCCTTGCTCTGGAATTGATCCTCTTGCCTTTGCCTTTCGATTGGATGCAGGGGAAATAACCTTCCTTTGTTGCTCGGTGTGCATTAAGGTTAATGCGGTGGTTGGAATATATCTTTTCAGTATAAAATGGCTCAGCAGGAAATTCAGCATTCCAAACAGGTGTCGAATAGTAGCTATCTAAATCCAAACCTATATCTTGAGCCTTAAACCGTGCTTCTTTCATAAGGCCGAGATGCATTAAATCTTTTTCATAATAATAGGGAATTGAAGATAACCATATTGCATAGTCATCATGATTGGAATCCTTCATATCCTGCAAGGACGATAAAAGATAATCGCTTGTATGGGCTATTTTTGTTAAATCTTCAAGAGTTTTTATATCTGCTACTTCTATGATTTTTTTTAACTGGCTGGCAGCGTTTCTGAAAAGGCTTGCCGCTTCTTTATTGCCAGAAAGAGCAGCCTTTACTTTAGTCATTAAATCCTTATCTGATAAATCTGCTGCTGTAATATTTTCCGTTATCTTGGCCTTCTCTTTTATCAACAAATTGATGTGTGAAAGATACTCCAAGCAAAAAGTCCCTAGCACTACATTCGCAGCTATACGTGCCATGAATTTTTCAGATTCTTTATCAACATGCCAAAGAGCTGAAACCTTGTCATAGATGATATTGGACAGACTGTGAACAAACCTTTCCTTTATAATTTCTTCAAATGATTTATCTAATTTCATGTTATTCTTTGCAGATGGCATGGCTAGCTATTAACAATACTTACTACTTGTTAAGGATAGAACAAATATAAGACAAGGCAAAATATTTGTCAAGATTAAAGGGAACCTAGGTAATGTATTCTTCTCTGTGTAAATTCATTGATGAATAATAAAAGAGGGTGTATTCTCCTAGATTATCAGCAAGATAAAAACTTGTCCCGTTATGTTTTTAAACGGGAAAGGAGGAATACACCCTATGTTGCACAGAGCAACGGTAAGAAATGTAAGTCGTGCATTAAAAGAAGTCAACTGTTTTCAGTGGGAAGGGGAATTCAAACTCAAGGCGAAGGAGGCGCTCAAAAAGGTACTGGAAGACCGAATGGGAGAAGAACTTGTTGAATACATAGGAGTTGAGTCTTACCAAAGAGACGATACTCGCTCAGATTACCGCAATGGCAGCTACACAAGGCATCTTCTCTGCGAGATAGGGGATTTGTGATATTAGAAGTGTGCCTCGGACAAGAAACAAAGGATTCTATCCGTCTGTCTTGGATGCCTACAAGAGAAGACACCGGAGCATAGACGAGGTAATCCTTGCCTGCTTTGTATTGGGGCTGTCTACCAGAAAGGCGGCAGCGGTATTAGCCCCTATGATAGGGGAAGCCATAAGCGCATCAACCGTAAGCAGAATTGCCAGAAGTCTGGATAAACATGTCCCTGCATGTATTAAGCAAGGAGAGGTAGAAAGATACCATAACAGGCCGCTATCGGACAGATACCGGTTTCTATTCTTTGATGGGGTGGTATTAAAGAATAAAGGGGCTGCAAAAGTGCAGAGGAGGCCTCTTTTATGCGCCTACGGCATAACCCATGAAGGGATATGTGAGATAATAGCCCCCGATAGATTCAATCGGGGGCATCTCAGGGAGAATTCCAGGAGGCATGGGAAGGATTTTTAAACGACCTCTACAAAAGAGGGATATTCGGAAAGAGCTGCGAACTGATAATTACCGACGGCGGTAAAGGGCTTCATAGCGCATTGGAGTATGTATATCCCAAGATATTAAGACAAAGATGCTGGGCGCATAAGCCTGTCCTCATGAAAATGGGGAACAAGGAACATACTGGATAAGGTAAGAAAGAAGGATTGGGAGTTAGTGAAAAAGACCCTCCACAGGATTTCCTATGCAAAGAACAGGAGAGAAGCAACAAAGGCATATTGGGATTTTGCAGACAAATGGCGTAGGAACTATCCGAATGCGGTCAAATGTTTGGAGACTGATATAGAAGATTTGCTGACCTTTTTTCATATCAAAGAAGACAGGTTGTGGTCAAAGATAAGGACGACCAATGCCATTGAACGGACATTCAGAGAGGTAAGACGAAGGACACGGCCTATAGGGGTGTTTACCAATATGGAGA
>DASRUK010000032.1:0-14257 GCA_035655475.1 Candidatus Nanoarchaeia archaeon | reverse complement strand
GAAGCTCAAGTAAATAGGGCGATAAATAAGATTAAAAACGAATATTCAAGGGCAAGCGAAGAAGAAAGAAGGGCCATGATGGAAGAGGTTAGAATGATGCGAGACTCTTCTTCGGCAACCGCAGAAGCCCAAGTTGGCCAGGAAGCCCTTTACGGAAGCCTGTTGGATATGAATGAGGGTTTGGATATTGCACAAAGGTTTGGCGCCACATATAACCATGAAGATGGAAGTTTCACAAAAAATGGAGTAAGTGGTTGGGCGTTCACTAAAGATGGAGACATTGACCTCACTGTCCAAAGACCCGCAACTACTCAGCAAAAAGAGCAAGTGCAAAAAAGAAATCAGGATAGTATGATTGAACTTCATAACTCTATTCACAAAGATGATCTCTTAACAAGAGGGCAAGATGGGCTGATTTATGATAGTGCAGGAAACTTGATTACCGAATTGAGGTACAATCATGTCTTAAAAGACACAGAAATCAAACGAGCGCCCCCAATCAAGATTATCCACTCAGGTAAAGAGCAGGAGCTGACTTTAGTGAAAGATTATACTGATGATAAAGGAAATCCAATCTACCAGACAAAAGATGGGACGTATTTTGCTCAAGGTTCAATATGGAATGATGCACAAAAATTAAAACCCCTTGAAGGCTCCATCTACACAATAGAGCATATCGGCACAAAGGAAAAACCTGATCAGGTTTTGATAAGGGTAGGTTCTGAACTTAATGGAGGCAAGAAAACCACTACAGGACTATCTTACTCAATAATCCAAGATCCCAAACAAGCTAAAGATATGGCCAAGGACATCCCCCTCGACAAAGACACCCTCTCCCTTGTAAGGACTTCCGTAGCAGCAGGTGGTTCTGTAAAGTATGAAGGAGACAGCAAAGCTTCAAGCATCGTCTTTAAAGACTCAAAGGGCAATGGCCTAAAGATTGTATCCTTTACAGGTCTTGAAGATGATAAAGATTATGTGATAGCTAAAGATAAAATGTTTGAAGGCTCAAAATCTACTCAAGAATATAGGCTGAGCTATGATAAGAACCATGATGGTACAATCACCGATGAAGAAAAGGAAGAAGAACCTATTAGAGTATCATTTGCTTACTCTTCAGAAGATTCGCAAAATGGTAAGAGGACAAAAGTCTATGCTGCTGACAACTTCAAGTTTGGCAAGGATGGGAAATTCACAGCAGAGATTGTCACACAAACATTTGTTGAAGATAAAAAAAGCAAAACAAATGTCCTTTCCAAGGACTACAGCTTTTACTATATTGAAGTTGAAGAGTCTCAAGCGGATTTCAAGATAGAGAAGAAAAACGGAGAGCCAGTTGCCTATGATAAAGATGACCAAGTAATTGCCCAGTCGGTCATAAAAGTTGTTGGCAACGATGCACACTATGTGAAAGCTGACGGATCACTCGAGTCAATTGATGTAGATAGTGAGAAGGCAAAAAGAGCCATCACCGCCTACTCTAAAAAAGAATCACGCCGATGGTTCGCCGACTTCCAGTTCCACCTCACCCAGTTCAAAGGCCTCTCAGGCTGGTCTCAATTGATTATCCCTGACGAAGCCCTAAACGAGTGGAGAGAAAATGTAGACAAGGTGTTTTCAACAGCATACCTGGGCACTGAGTACTGGACAAGCGCTATCTGCAAGAAGCATATCCCAAAAGAGAACAAGGGAACCTTCCTGACGCAGACAAAAGACAGCCTGTTTGAAGTCGTCGCCCATGTTGAGGGAGAAAAGACAGTGTTGCCTCAGCCAGACGGCAAAATAAAGTATCTCTACAAATTCACCTACTCAGTAAGAAACCCAAAGAACAGCCAGTATAAGTCTTTAAGATTCAATGTCTATCTCGACAAGGCCATACCTATATACCGCCAAAGCCTTGATGTAAAAGACGGCCAGGTGTTTTCAAGAGGCGCAGGACATTACGACAAAGGAACTATCACTTATACAAAGACAGAAGGAAAGCCAGTTGTGCAAAGGAGTGATAATGATTACGACAGCATCTGTATAATCTTTGAGACAGGCATAATAGATGCAAGCGGCAAGCCAAAAGGCGAAATATGCAACCAGATAGTAGAATACACAGGCAGCCCTGAAGAATACGAAAAGAGGATTACCCAGCAAACAATAGCTCAGCCGACACCCGCAGGACCCAGTGGAGATCCATATCAGGAGATGGAAATATGAAATGTCAGCAATCGCATTCTATGGTGCTTCAACCAAAAGTAAGCCAGCGATTTCTGAGCATGCTTAAACTCAGGGAGTTTTTGATGTATACCAAAAAAAGGATAATATTATCCTAAAATCAGGATAGCAAAATGATGACAAAAAAAGAGATGAAGATCCTTGAAATCTTTAAAGGCAATTTATTCAGCAAGTACACGATTAGAGAGATGATGAAAGCTCTTAATACACGCTCATATAACTGGACATATACTGCAATAATCAAGCTAAAAAAAGAGAATATCCTCAAGTTGGAACGCAAGGGTAAAAGCGAGATATGCTCAATTAACCTAGACGAACAGAAGACGATAGCTTATCTTGCCTTTTTGGAAGCAGTAAGGCCAAAAAATATCCCCCATGAAAAGAAGATTATAGGCTTTATGCCATCTGACTTTCACATACTAATAGTTGCAGGCAGTTATGCTAATAATACACAGACAAAGGAATCAGATTTAGATCTAGTTGCTATCATAGACAAAAGGGAGGAAAGGATGCAGGTGCTAAATAAGCTGCAGAGAGAAGGAGAGCTAATGCTTCCGCCGCTTCACCCCTTTGTGTTTACAAACAAGGAATTTTTAGAAATGCTGGCAGAAAAGGAAGAGAATTATGGCAAGGAGATATTCAGGAAGCATATAGTAATAACCGGAGCGGAATTTTATTTTAAGCTGGTAAAGGAGGCAATCGACCATGGATTCAAAGGCTAGTCTGCTTTTACTGAGGGCAGGAAATGAGATAAGGACAGGAATTGTCCTCATAAACCTCTCTGAGAAAGATAACGAAAAAATAAGCCTTGGAGCGACAAAAGAAGACACATTTTATTCTGCAGTTATCTCTCATTCATACTATGCGATATTCTACGCAGCAAGAGCAATCCTGCTCACAAAAGGTATAGAGCCAAAAGCGCCGGAAATCCACAAAAAAACCCTTGAAGCATTTAAGGTAAACCTTGTTGAAACAGGCATTCTTGATTTTGAGCTGCTTAAAATTTATAACAAGATGGTACTGAGGGCAGATGACCTCTTGGCCCTTTTTCAACTGGAAAAGCAAAAAAGAGGAGATTTTACCTATAAGATGATCTCTTCAGCAAATGTTGAGCCTGCCCAAGAATCAATAGAAAATGCCTCAGTTTTTATAAGAAATATTAGAGAAGTCATGGAGCAGCAGCGATGAAAAGGCAGCAATTCCTAAGGTTCTTCATCTGCAACCTATTATTAGCCCTCTCTATCATGCTGCTGGTAAAATTCACCATAATTTTTACAAAACCTCAGTTTGACAAAGCAGACGCAATAGATCTGGAAAATATAGCCCTTCAGACAGAAGAGAAGATGCAGGAGACTGTAGAAGCATTGAAAGGCTTTGCCCTCTTTTTGCTGCTTGCAGTTATATTATTCGTCCTTGCATTTATTATTATCTGGTCTTTTTTCCAAAGCCTGGCATATCATCCTTTTCAATTAAGGTTTTTTGAGAAATTCCTGGTATTAAATGTAATACTCATCATCCCCACAACAATCCTTTTCATACTATCTCTCTACGCAGGAAGAAACCTGATCTTTCCAGTCATTTTACTATTTCTTGCACTCCACTTCATGCTCTTCATCTACCCAGTGTTTGCCAAAGAGCCAGAATTAAGAAGGATAGGCGCAGGAATAAAACTCTCTATAACAAAGTTCCCAAAGCTGCTCATCCCTTACATAGCAATAGCCGTAACCTTTATAATCACATCATTCATTAATTTAGATATCATTTCACCGCTGCTCTACATAGTGCTATTCAGCTGGGTTCAGCATTATACCAGGAACTTAGTAAGATGACTAAAAAAAGAGGCCAGATTACAGTGTTCATAATAATAGGGCTAGTCATCTTGCTCACCTACTTCCTTCTTATGAATTACAGGAAGGAATCGATAAAAGAGATAGATATGATCCAACCAGAGTTTATCCCTATCCAGGATTATGTGACAAAATGCACAGAAAACCTGGCAAGGGAAGCGATAGATATTATAGGCATCAACGGCGGTTATATCTACTTTCCACCTTGGGTGCAGACAAACCCAAACAGCTATCTAAAGCAAAGCCCGATAGACAGTTTAAAAAATCCTTACTGGTGGTTTGATGGTACAGAGGCAGTTCCAACCCTTGAGTTTATGACGAGCCAGATAGAGCAGTACACAAAAGAAGGAATATCAGGATGCGTCGGTGAGTTCTCAAATTTCAAGGACCAATACGACATAATCCCGGGTAAAGAGAGCTTTGAAGTGATAACAGACATAGGTGAAGAGGACATAACAGTAAAAACCATCTACCCTATAGAGATAAGGGATAAGTTCAACAAGACCCTGGCAAAGATAACCAGTTTCCCGGTAAAAATTCCAATCAGGCTAAAAAAGGTGCACAGCCTAGCAAAAGAGATATTATACAGGGAAAACAGGGATTACTTTATTGAAAAAAAAGCGATCGATCTGATCAGCCTTGATGATGATGAAGTGCCCACAACAGGAATAGCTGTCCAATGCGGAAAAAAACAATGGGAAACAGGGAAGGTGGAAAAAAAGATTAAGCAACTCCTGGAAAAAAACCTGGATTATATCAAGCTAAAAGGCAGTAAGTATTACAGCACCTCAAAAATAACCCCTTACCAGCTCAAAGATACAAACCCTTACTCGAAAAGCGACACCTTCAATGAATCCTATTATAATTATCACTATATATGGGACGTGACAGACCAAAAGCTCGACAATATGCATATCAGCTTTTTCTATGACCAGAAATGGCCGATAAAATTTGCCGTAAGGCCTTCAAGCGGAAAAGTTATGCGAAGCAACCCTCAGATGGCAGGAAAGATGCTTTCTGCATTCTGCCTCCACATATGGCACTTTACCTATGATGTAGTTTTCCCTGTCAAGGTCTCCATCTACGATGAGAAGACAGAGAGAAGTGAGCCCTATACATTTACCTTTGCATTCAACGCGCAGATAAACCATAACGAGCCTGACAGAAGCACATTTGCTTCAGAAGACTATGATACAACAAGCACCATCCAGGAAGAGGAGTACTGCGCTGATGTAAGGAACAGAGTCACAATTTACGCAGTAGACAAGGTGTCAAGAGATGAGATGCGAGAAGCAAACCTGACATTTACCTGTGGAAGGTTCATCTGCAGCATGGGCATGACAGACAATGATTGGAAAAACGATGCTCAAGGCACCCCTCAATTTACAGCATCATTCCCCTACTGCATGAACGGCATTATAAGGGCAAACAAGCCCGGCTATGAAGAAGGCATGGCATTTATCCAGACAGGAAGGCTTGCAGGAACAGAGCCAGAAGATAACATCGGAGGCAGCTTCACAGTCGAGCTAAGGCCTGTAAAAGAGATGAAATACACTGTTGTTAAGCATAAGATTATGGATCAGGCCATAAGCGGGCCAAAAGATCTGGACAGCGACGAAAAAGCAGTGATTATGCTAAAAAATGACAAAGAAGCATTCAACAGTGAAAGCACATACTTTGCAAACACAACAATACCCATCAAGATTCTAGACGGCGCAGCATATGATTACGATCTAGAGATATATGTAATAGACAATGAGAGCATCTCAGCAGGCTATAAAAACAAGTGGTCAGTGACCCAAAACGACCTTGTCCTTGGAAAAAACATCACCTTCCACATCCTCTATCAGGACTTTAAGGATGAAGAAGATAGGCTTGGGTTTTTAGCAAGTATTGCTGAAAACTCAAAAAAACTCCCTCCGCCGGAGATAAAGACCCGATGAAAACAAGACAGATGGTTTGCATATTCTTGATCTTTCTAGTTATCACTCTGCCTATCACCTTAGCAGAATCCCTGGTCATAACTAATGTGAGAGTAGAACAAGTGACACAAAACTCTGCAAGGGTAAAGTGGGAAACAAACACAAATGCAAAAGGTAGTGTCAATTACGGAGCGACAAAAGAGCTTGGCAAAAACAGGCAAAGCAATGCCTTTGACGATGTCCATGACATCGCCCTGACAGGGCTTGATGTGAATGCCCCTTATTTTTTTGAAGTAAAGTCTGAAGAAGTCACTGACAACAACAACGGCAATTATTATCAGTTCACAACCCTTCCAAACCAGCCGGTTTTTATCGATGCAACCCTTCCATCATACCTAAGCAAGAAGACAATATCAGTATCAGGAAAGACAATAAGGCTTGCTGAGGTAAACCTTTTTGTTAATGCAGATGAACCAAGGAAGCTTTTGGCAGGCGATGACGGCTCATTCGGGTTTCCCTCTATCGCTCTCATCGAGGGTGAAAACACAATAAAGCTGACAGCAAAGTCACAGGGCCAGTCAGCAGAAAAGATTTACAAGGTTATCCTCGACACAAAAGACCCTATACTTAATATTTCATCTATCCCTGACATTGTCGGAAAGGAGAAGTTTTCCATCAACGGCACAGCCGACGAGCCTGTAAACATATCTTACTCAGTAAGGAGTAGCACAACAAAGCCAGAGATGCCTCCAAAGGTGCAAAGCCTGAGGAATACATCAGTAAAGCCAAATAAGGTAGACCTTTCCTGGGACAAGGTTGACATAAAGGACTTTGAGCAGTACATAGTTTACAGGAACGATACTCCCCTGGGCATCGGCTCTGATTCCGGCTATAATGATTATTCAGATGTTCTTGCAAATTCAGGCAATACATACTCTTATAGAGTCGCAGCCATGAACAAGTTTGGCCTGATAGGAGAAAAGTCCGATTCCATAATGATAAGGACCCCTGAAGGAGGCAGAAAAGACCTGCCTCAAGAGAATGTAAAAATAGAGATAGGCAGTAAAAAGACAATAGAGGTTCAAAAAGACTTCAGCCTTGAGTTTGACCTGGGTAAAGAAGATGGTTACTACACCATTAACATAAATGCCATAGACAGGGCAAAAAACCAATGGCTGCTTGAAAAGACAATCCTTCTTGATACAAAAGATCCAGAAATTAAGATAATCTCTCCAAAGGCAAATGCAAATATCTTTCAAAACTACGCCGATATGGTCGATATTTCAGGCAAGTCAGAGCCAGGCGCAAGGATTTACTTATATATGTACAGAACGCCTTTTTCATATTTCAACACAACATGGGATGCTTATGGCGCCCCTGACTATATCTCTCAGTTAGACGAAGCACAGTTGAGGGCAAACTGCCGGGCAGAGATAGACGGAAAAGAGCAATGCAAGACCCATGCTGACTATGAAGCAGTCGCTGACGAAAACGGAAATTTCGTAATAGAAAATGTCGACCTTACTTCGATATGGGCGGGAGCAGTAAGTGTTGAAGAGCTGCCTACAGGAGAGCCTTATTATGACTTTGTAAAATTCAAGGAAACTCATGATTCATTGCAAAGCAGGCTTTTCTTCGTTGCAGTCGATCCTGCAAAAAGGAAAGGATTCTTGCAGGCAGACTACACCATCACTACCTGCTGGTCACCCCTGCTTACATGGGATGCAACACCATTGGTTGAGTATCAATCACCTACCTTCCTGAGTGTCGAGAGGCTAAAAGAAGGCACAGAGGCTATCTATTTTTATCTCAATTTCACCTATCACGGCCAGGGCAAGGATGCAAAAGTTACAAACCTTAACATAGAAAAAGCATGCGGCAAGGGATATCTGGAGAGTTTGGACAGGTTTAATCATAGCTGCAAACTGATAAGGAGCTGCACTGAAAAACTAAGCCCTAACGGAAAGACCGCTTATGTGGCATGCGGCCTTGGAAGATTGGAGGGTGTTGAATCCTGGCATGATAGTGATTGGGAAAGTTTTATCCAGGCTGTAAAAGAAGAGATGGCATTCCCATTCAAGCTAAGGTTGGATTATTATGACGAAGATATCAACAATAAGACAAAGCAGTATGGCCATTACCAGATATGCACAGAAGTCTCATACCAGCTCGATGCAGTTAAGATAAACCCAAGAGAGATCCTGCCTGACTGGCTCCTTTATGATTTCACTGACAGCCTCAACAAGTCTATAGGCGTACTCAATGATTGGATCCTAAAGATAAGAAGAGTCCTTGAGTGGGCAGCGCTTGCATGCATGGTTACATTCTTTACAAAATTTGTATTGCAGATCTACAGAAGGATGGTCTGTGCCTATGATAGTGTATATAAGGATGTGCAAAAGCTTGGCGGCACATCAGGCACAAATGAAGAGTGCAATAAATGCATACAAGACAGCAAATCAGCATCGAAGAAATATGAAGAGGGAAGTAAAGAGGGTGCTAAAGGAAAGAAGGATTTCCAGGATGACTTGAGCGATGCCTGCCTCAAGGTATGCTACCCAAGCTGCGCCTCAGTATGGGGAGCAGAAGAGAGCCTATACCAGACTTACAGATGGGCATGCGACCGTGTCTTTGGCCATCCAACACCATCAAAGTGGACAGAAAGTGAGGATGACATCGCTTTGTTTGAGAAAGCAGCCTCTGGCTCAAGCTGTGCCACAGACCAGTCTGTAAGAGGAAGGCCTCTAAGGGCAGTCGATTGTCAGGCAACAGCAAAAAAATACCCTAATCCCAGGGATTTTGATAGGGACGATAAATGCCTTGAGGTGTCTTCAACAGAGAAAGGAATGAAATATATGACTCTTTACAAGATAGACTCTCCGATAGATGCAGGAAATGACCTTTACAGCGTATCTGTTGTTGGTGGCGATGAGAAGATAGGCGTTGATTTTGTTATCAAGCAGAATGAAAAAAATTACCTCACCCACATGGAGCAGACTTGCGAGGAGATTTGCAGCCAGGACATTACTGGCAAAAGGTCAACTGCTGGGTTTAAAGTAGGAAAAAAGGATGCTCAGATAATCACCCCTGGCAGTGAGCCAAAAGGAGTTACTCAAAGTGATAAGCAAGGTGAAAAATTGATAATGGCGTCTGGCTGCGCAAAAACAAATGAATGCCTCTCATATGCAAGCAACGAAAATGCAAAGTTCCAGGTTGAAGGTCAAAGCACACCGGTTGAGATAAAATCTGCCATGCCTATGGGATACACAAGCGATTGCTGGCAGGCTGACCAAGTAAGCGACAATCCAGACAGGAGGGTTGAATGCTGCTGCCTGAATTCGAAAGCAGGAGCCTTCCCCGGTTACTATCAGCCAGCAGACGTAGAGAGTAAAGACGGCGGCCCAGAGGCAAGCAGTTATGAAGATATGAGATGGAGCTACAGGTATTACAAGATGAAATACCTAAACAAGGTTTTTAATCCTCTAAGATATATGCAAGGAAGAGACCTTTCTGCATGCTTTGGCCAGGACCTATGGTTCTATGGCAGAGGAAAGATACTCACTATAGACCCATCAAAGCAGCATATAGCTGCATTCCAATGCGTGGCGATAAGCCAGATACTTGCAAGGCTTTCTATGATAAGAAACCTCATGGTCGCCCTCGAAAATTGCCTGTTAAGCATAAGGATTACAGGCGAGGCTGATACAGGCGTATGCAAAGAGATATTCACCCAGTATATCTGTTCATTTTTATGGAAGGTCATCACATGGATAAAGGATGGCTGCCTGCCTCTTGGAAAAGGAATAGACCTTACAGAAAGTGAGAATGGTGTTTTAAGATTCATGAGCACGGGTATGAAGGGCGTATGGGATAGTGTGGGAGATTCTCAGCAAGAGCTGGCAGATGAGTATGGTAATGCCCAGCTAAATAACCTGCTGGGCATGGGAGAGCAGGATGTATTTAGGAAGGTATGTCTTGCTGCATTTGGCTATGATTGGGAGATAAACCTGGACAATGTCCTTGATGCAGCCTACCACAGCCCGTTTGCAACCCTTGTCCAGCCTGTGCTGTTAAGCAGGGAATATCTCACATTCGATCCAGTCACCTATTATTCAAAATATGATTATAGAGGCTCATGGATAATCAATCCTGGATGCGACCTGGACAACTATGAGGTCTATCTTGCCTGTGTGACAAGAAGCGATCTATACAGATATGATGATATAGATTGCGCAAAGCAATCTGACCCGGAAGGAAGCAACTGTGACTGCCTTGGACTTCCTCCAGACAAGGCTCCACAGCCCATGTTCTTTTATGGCAGCAGAGGAAGGATAAAACAAAATGAGTTGATAAACATCGACTCCACCATGATAAAGAACAGGATAAAATCAAGCGCTTATAGATATGACCATCTGGTGTTCAAGCTCAATGTCGACAGGAACATGAAGAAGAACAATGGCGATACATCCAAGTGCTTCACGGACGGCCATGAGGATGGGACATTTTATTTCCCTATATTAGACTTTAGTGCACAAGATATCGCAAGCTGCACAGTTGATGCAACAACAGGAAGATTTGTCTGCAACCTAGGGCCAGGGTTTGGCAATGAACTAGGGACAGCCAGCATGAATGAGGTCACTGTCGCAGATTCACTCACAAAAAACATCCTTGAGCCAAACGGCGCCTCCTATTATGCTGGAGATTCAAGGCCTATAAGTGCAACAGTAAGCTATCTAAAAGATGAGCCAATGCAATGCCTTATTGGAAGGCTCTATGATAGAGATAGGACAACTATTTTGGATAACAGGTTTGTCAAGCTTCCAAAGAATCAGTTGAGCGGCCAAGAGATAATAACCATGAAGTATATGCCAAGCCAGCAGGATGTTCCTGAGAGAGGCTATGGATTCTATATGGGCTATCTTGATGATAAAGGCGATGAGCAGATGGCGATAGGTAAACTGCAGTACACTCCTGTAGAACGGGCAAGGAAGATGGGCGGTGGCCCGTTGAAATTTATCGATGACCCAAGCAATGGTCCTGGAGTTATAGTGTCGCGAGGCAGCACTGACAAGTTCATCTACGGAAATAAAGAAGCAAAAATAGGGAATCACTATGTAAATGGAGGATTGCTGGTAAACATAAGCGACATGGAGGCGTCTGTCTCAATAACTACTGCAAGAGATATCCCTCCAACCAGCGGCTCTGAATATAACTATTTCATCAGATATACAGGCTCATCTCAGGAAAAAGCCTCAAAAGAGCCAAGGTATTGGCTTCACCTTGATATAAGAAGCCCAAAAACACCTGATGGCAATTGCCAGGATGTCATGGGCATGGAATATGACAAGGTAGCAGATGGTCTTGACCAGACACAGGTTGTCATCAGTAGCGGCATAAGGCAAGAAGTGGATATCCCTATCTATATCTTGCCAGGCATGGGTGAAAAAGAGAAATGCTCAAGCAGCTATCAGTTAGCTCCAATCCAGGACAATGTCCAATGTGCCTGTGAAGATTCATCAGTAAAGAATTGCCCTGATAAGAACGGCCCAGGCCCGCAAGATGATTTTAATTATTGCTATAATGAGTGCAGGAAATACAATAGGTGCATGCTAAATGCACCTCTTGATGCTCCCTGTGTATGCTCCCCAGATACAAGGCCCGATAAGTATGATTGCGGGGTAAAGGACAAGAACGATGCAAACGCATATGGTATAAATTCCATGGGCAAATATTGTTATGAAGAAAATTCTGTCCTTGCCTGCAGGAGCGCTGCATCGCAGGCAGGTCCTGAGGATACAACCCCTCTTACGATCACATGGAACTCACCACAAGACAATTATATGGCTAAAGTTAATGAAGTGATCACGATATATGCAACGATAAGTGATGACAAGGTTTCCGGAAAAGAGGAAGCTGAGATATGGGTTAAATCGCCTGATCAGGAAAATATCCAGGTTATACCATTCAAGGACCAAAATCATCGTGAATATTGGGCTATCACCAAGGATATCCAGGTAAAAAAGCCCGGTGAGATGATAATATCCATATATGCAAAAGACCCTGACTCTGCAGATCCAAGGCCAATTACCATCCCTCCAATAAGAGTAAAGGTAAGCGTGATATGATAAGTTCATTAAGAAGTGTCCTGGATAAGATAAAAAAGAATAAATCTCTTTTTTGCCTTATCATCCTGTTGCAGCTGGGGATAATAGTACTGCTCACCCTTGCTTCCTTTTTTACGATAATCCCTGCCATGGATAAGGCAAAGGCTGCTGTAGATTACTACGACAAGATAAATTTGACAGAAAACCCTGGCATGTTTGATTATCTTGGAAACGATCCCGCAATAGTTTTTCAAAGCTATCGAAGGGTGGTAGAATACTTCAAGCTTTTGGCTCTGATAGCTATCCCAGGTTATATTCTTCTAACTTCGCTGATATGGTCTCTCTCGGACAGAGTCCTATTTGACAAAAAGAGATTTCTTTCCTACTTTGCCAAGTGTGCCTTTTCGCTGGCTATATTTTTCTTGCTTGCGTATGGCGTTCTATTTGAAAAGCTATTGTCCGCTTTGGCAGAAGAAAACATGATTGCCTTAACAGGCCCAGTCATCCTTCTGGCAATTATGGGCTATCTGTTTTTTGGCATGTTATGCCTTATTTCGACAAAAAAGAATTTCCTCAAGGAAGGTATTGTTTTAGGCTTTAAGAAGATTCACAAAATAACCATGATTTACATTGCATGTTTGACAGCCATAGCCTTGCTTTGTCTTGCGATTTTCATCTCGATAGAAGCTTCCTTGTTGATTCTTATTTTATTGATAATAGTATTGATGGCGCTGATAGCTTTCCTTCGCCTTTTCTTGATAGAGTGGGTAAATGAGTTGGCTAAGTGAGCTATTCACCGCCGCCTTCTCCTCCGCCATCACCACTTGGGCCATCACTTTCAGCTCCACTTGTTCTTCCATTGTCGCCGTTTGAGATAGTAGCTTCAGCTGCACAAGTTTCTGCACTAACATCGTCCAGTACCTCTTCAAGGCCTTGAGGTGTTTCTCCTTTGTTATATTGCTTTTTAGCGTCCAGCGTTGATTCCAATTCACCATCCTCTTCTGAATATGCTTTCTCATAAAGTTTCCTGATGTTCTTAAGCTCCCATTCAAGATGCGCTTTTATCCTGCCATAGGCTTTTTTCCCACCAGCATCTTTAGTAGCTTCCTCCATCTTTCCATACATGTCGATCAATAACTCCCTTACCCTTGCTTCGATCCTAATACCGTGACTTGTGCTTTTTATTACATCTCGCCTGATGAGATGATGAAATTCTTCTGCAAAAGTGCTCCGCATCTGGTAATCGACGCCAATTCCTAGCGCGTTTGCCACATCTTCTTCATATTTTTTAATATTATAGTTCCCTGTAAGCCTTGCTCTATCTTCTGAAAGTTGCAGCATTGAAGCCCTTCCAGGATAATTTACTTTAACACATATCTCATCGATTTCTGGGGCATCTTTTAATAGATCCGAATTGTCAAGTGCAAATCTCCTTCCTTCAGGGCTTTTCATGAAGTCTTCTGCATTCTTTTTTATGTCAAAAATCCTTGTTTCAAGCTTTCCAACGTCTCTAAAATTAAAATGCCCGTAATGATCAGCCATCGTAAGCCCGCCTATATTCTGAAAGACAGGATCAGCACCGGATTTTTGGACATATAATAGGGTTTTCTGAGGTACTATTTCCTCTAGTGAATGGTCTGTCTCGCAAGCCATCTTCCATAAGGCAAACTTGAAATATGTTTCCGTTGCCCCAAAGGAGCCGATTCTTTCACACGGCCCTGGCCAATATTCTCTAGGCAAGGTATGTATAGCCTGCTGTTGCTCAAAGAAATCTTGCTGGATTATCCCCGGGTTCCATGTCTCGACAGGGGTTGGCCCATACTTGACAGTAAAATTGGGCGGCCATGTGATATTATGACTATAGGGAAAGCTATAATATACCATATACTACCAAGTAGTAGTTAATTTCTTTATAAATGTTATGGTTCCTATACCAAACAAACGCTAAGATATGGCAGACATTTTGCACTATAAAGAAAACTAAATTAGCCTTACAATCCATAAAGAGAATAGGTTATTGGTTAAGTAGACCAAACCCTTAATAATACTTCTTAATATATTGCCTGCTACATATAGATTCTATCACCGATAAGTTTAAATATATGTAGCCGTTAATTATTTCAAAGGTGATAATTTTATGGCACACATAGAAATTCACACA
>DASRUK010000031.1:0-22054 GCA_035655475.1 Candidatus Nanoarchaeia archaeon | reverse complement strand
TAACAATCACCTTGCAGCCTGATTTTGCTATCTCAATCTTAGGTATTCCTTTTTCTATGCCCAGAATCCCCTTGAAATATCTTGCAATCCCTTCCACTGACCAAAGGTATGGGAGGTTTGTGTCTCCAAAATCAACAGAGACTTCATTTGTCTCTTTATCATAATTATCCAGCTCTCCTTTACCGTAGGAAACAAGCTCTTCAAGCTCTTCTATTGTTAGCTTTTTTCCTAACAAATTCTGCAGGTCCTTAAGTGAAAAGGTTATTGTTGGCATTTTAGATCAGTTTTGCGCTCCTCAGGAATTTTAGATTATGGGAGAATAATTCTCTGATATCATTGATGCCAAGCTTGAACATCGCAAGCCTGTCTACTCCAAGACCCCATGCCAGCACAGGTATCTGCCTTCCAAGCAAAGGTTCAACAAGCTCTGGCCTGAATATCCCTGAACCACCAAGCTCGATCCATCCAAGCTCAGGATGTTTTGCAAACAGATCTGCTGAAGGCTCTGTGAACGGAAAATAACCGGGGGTTATCTTTATCTGATCAGTCTGGGCAAATTCCTCTGCAAAAAGCTTTAATAGGCCTTTTAAATGCTGGAAGTTCAGGCCTTCTTCAACTACAATCCCTTCAACCTGATTAAAGTCTGCTGCATGTGTTGCATCAACGACATCTGGCCTGAAACATCTTGCAATGCCAAAATACTTTCCCGGAACCTTTAGTTCTTTACTTGCAAGCATCCTTGCTGAAAGTGCAGTCCCTTGTGTCCTTAGGATAAGCTGTTTTGTTTTGTTTACGTCAAACTTATATTGCCAGCCTCTGCTTAGTGTCCCTTTTCCTATCTCATGCGAAGCTTTTACTTTTTCAAGGAGTTTATCATCTATCTTGCCATGCTGCGGGTCTTTTATATAATAAGCAGAATGGATGTCTCTTGCTGAATGGAACTGAGGCATGAACAATGCATCCATGTCCCAAAATTCTGTCTCTACCAATGGGCCAAACATCTCCTTAAAACCGAGAGACATAAATTTTAAGCGAACATTATCAAGGAAGTGAGCATAATGCTGCTTTCTTCCTCCGAATATCTGAGGAACGTTGATCTTAACATCATAGTGCCTGAACTTTTTATTCTTCCATGAGTTTTCTTTAAGCATGGATGGAGTGAGCCTGTCTTCATAGTGCTCTGCTGTCACTCCTTTTTTTTGAACCTGTTTACCGAGATCAGTAAGCTCTGCTTTTTTTATTATCTTTTTTTCGACCTTGACAATCTCTTTTCTCTTCCTTAAACTTTCAAGGGCAAATTTTTCCTCATCCTTGAGGGTTGAGGTGTCTAACGGGAAGCTCTTCTTTATGAATTGCTCCTCAAGGCTTTCTTTACCAAGCAGAGTTTTACCGTTGGGTAGAATGGATACTGTAAGCTCTTTTTCTTTTTTTATCGCTATGGCTGCTTTGCTTCTTAGGACTCCAAGACAGATGCTTAATTCTTCATCCTGCAAGCTTGCTTTCTTTTTTATTTCCGATATAGGCGTATTTTCGCCTACTGCCTGCAGAAATCTTTTTTCAGGCAAACCTTCCTTGACATAACGCTTACCATTTTTATCAAGGTCTGCAAGCTCTTTTATCTCTTCCTCTGTTTTTACAAGCTGCTTATTTTCAAGCCACTGAAGCCCCCTCATGACTTCTATCTCCTGAAGGCTGCTTTTTTGCGCAATCTCTGAGACAGTGCTTTTTTTATCAAGAACTGAAAGCACCTTTCTTTCATAGGCGTGCAATGACTGAATCAGCTTGTTATTTTCCATCTAGTATCCCATGCTAGTATTCCTTGCGGTAGGAGCCGAGCACTTTTAAAAAGAAATTTTCTTCTATCTTCTTGAATGCTTCCTTTACGCTTGCATCCTCGCTGTTTCCTAAAACATCTATAAAGAAGATATAGTCTCCCAGCTTGCCCTTGGAAGGCCTTGATTCTATCTTTGTAAGATTAACTTTTCTTTTTGCAAATTCTCCAAGCAAAGAGTATAGAAGGCCTGGCTTGTCCACCTGAGGATAGATCGCAATCGAGGTCCTATCCCTTGATGTTTTTTTTGCTTTTTTTCTGCTTATGATGATAAACCTAGTAACATTAAACTTGCTATCCTGGATATCTTTTTTTATCGTTTTTAGGTTGTATATCTTTATCGCTTCGTTTGGGACTATCGCTCCTGTGGATGTGTCTTTTGAATTTGCAACTAATTCCGCAGATGCTGCATTTGAGCTTGTCTGGATTATTTTTGCATTTGGGAGGTTATTTCTGATGAATCTCTCGCATTGCTCATATGCTGCCGGATGAACGTATAATATTTTTATGCTTTCGATACTCGCCTGGCTGACAAGATTATGCTTTACCGGAAGGATTATCTCTCCGACAATATTTAGATCAAATTCCATCAATGCATCAAGGGTAAGGCCGATTGATCCTGAGACTGAGTTTTCTATAGGAGCCACACCTTCACTAACTTCGCCTTTGCTGACTGATTCAAAGATATCCCATACTGTATTTTTGAATACCAGTTCAGCCTTGATGTCTCTTTTTAATGCTGCTTCATGGCTGAATGTGCCTTTTGGCCCAAGCGTGGCTATTTTCATTTTGGGTCCTTCAAGCTTCCCTTCTTTACCAGCTGCTCAATAATGTAATCTGAATATTCAACAGCTTCTTTCTTAAAGTTTCCAAGAAAATCCGAGCCTTCTTCAAAATATTTTACAAATTCATCCCTGTCCTTTCTCTTGATTATTCCAAGAAGCTCCCTTGCTGAACTGATATATTCTTCCATGGCTTTTTTATTTTCAGGATTAAGCATCTCAATGTCTGCATAAAGGTAGGGGTCCTGGGCAAGAAGCCTTCCAACCATATCCATCCTCACCTTATAGATCGGCGAAGTATAATGCAGGCTTTCTTCAACATCAATGCCTAGTTTCTTAAGAGTGTGGGCCATACAAATCGTCGAGAAGTGGTTTACTCCTTGGATGATAGACATCATCTTGTCATGCTTTTCAGGAGTTGTTATGCGCACCAATGCCCCATTATTTTCAAAAAGGTCAGTAAGCCATGAAAGCCATTGCTTTGGCCTTGCGGGGCAGATCACAACTGTCTGATTCTTAATAGATTGCACTGAGGGACCAAAGACAGGATGTGTGCCGATAACTGCACAACTCACATTCTCAAGCATGGCTTTGACTGGGTCTTTTTTTAATGATGCAATGTCCATAAGAAGAGAGTCTGGCCTTATGTGCGCACATATCTGCTTAACTGCGGCAGTTACTGCGCTTATCGGAACAGCAAGGATGATAACATCTGATCTTTGAGTGAGTTCCTCTGGTGTAAGTTTTGTCTTTCTTCCAGCAATCAGAACCTTGCAGTCATTCTTTTCAAAGAATCTCTTAAGCCACTGGCCCATCTGGCCTGTTCCGCCGATAATCCCTATTGTTTTTGCTTCCATTTTGTTATTTTATCATCTATTTCTGTTTTAATTCCATCCACTTCTTATCCAGCTTTGCCATACCATCATAGGCTCTTGCCATGTATAATGAATCAAGTATCGCTATTGCCATCATCGATTCTGCCACTGCCCAAAGCCTTGCAACAAGGGTCGGGTCTCTGCGGGTTATAGGGCTTAATTTTTCCTCTTTCATCGCCTTCATGTTTATAGATGTCTGCTCTTTTGAGATCGTTGGAGTCGGTTTTACTGCTATCCTGACCACAATATCTTCACCATTAGAGAAACCGCCAAGCAAGCCTCCTGAATTATTTGTCCTAAATTTAACCTTTCCATTTTTTAAATAAGGCTGATCATTATTCTCAGAGCCTAACATGCGGCCGACGTTAAATCCTGCGCCAAACTCAACACCTTTTACTGCGCCGATCGATGCCAGAGCATGAGCTATCGTCGCTGACAGCTTGTCAAAGACCGGCTCGCCAAGGCCTGGAGGAACACCTCTTGCAATAAGCTCAATAATGCCCCCTGCTGTGTCTCCTTCGCCCTTTATCTTCAACACTTCTTCTTCCATCTTTTTTGCTGCAACAAGGTCAGGGCAGTTGATCTCATTTTTTCTCCTGTTTGCTTTGATCTCTTCAAAAGGCATCTCTTTTGCTTTTATTCCTGCGCATTCTTTTGTGCAGCTGACTATCTCTATTCCTTCCTGAGCGAGTATAAATTTTGCAACTGCTCCTCCTGCGACTCTTCCGACTGTTTCCCTGCCAGATGATCTTCCTGCTCCGCACCAATCCTGGGCCTCTCCATATTTTAGGAAGAAAGGATAAGTAGCATGGCCTGGCCTGAATATGTCTCTGTATGCACGATACTGTTCAATATGCACTTTTTGAGTGTCAACATTATAGATTATGATCCCAATCGGCGCTCCTGTGGTAACACCATCCTGGCCAATGCCTGCAAAAATATCACACTGATCAGTTTCTTTTCTTGGGCTGTTCAATTTTCCAACACCTGGCTTCCTCTCATCCAGCTCTTTTTGAATATCTTCTCTTGTGATCTTGAGGCCTGGCGGGACTCCATCTACTATCACTGCAAGGCCTGAGCCTTTTCCTTTTCCATACGACTCGCCGACTGTAGTTACCCTAAAAAGCCTGCCAAAGGTATTTCCCATCATCCTATTTTCCTCCAAGCAATTTGATCTTTGCTCCTAGCGACTGCATAGATTCAATGAATCCAGGATATGTGACGCCTATGGATTCTGCTGATGTAATCTCTGTTTTTCCTTCTGCAATAAGGCCTGCAAGGCTTAGCGCCATTACAACCCTGTGGTCATTGTGGCCCCTAACTTTATTTCCTTTAAGAGCGCTTTTGTGAATTATCAATCCTTCTTCTCTTTCCTTGATATCAACATCCATCTTTCCTAATTCTTCGGCCATGACTTTAATCCTATCTGTCTCTTTTACCCTTGCTTGAGGGACATTGTATAAAGTGGTTGTCCCTTCTGCAAATGCACCAAGTACTGACAATGCCGGAAGTGCATCTGGTGTGCTGTTCAAGTCCAGCTGGCATCCTTTCAAAGGCTTTCCTTTGATATGTACCTCGTTTCCATCCAGCTTTATGTCTGCATCCATCTTTTTTAGGTAGTCAATGATGGCTTTGTCTCCCTGAGTGTCTTTTAAGTCAAGGCCTTTTATAGTAATATCTGAATTGGTTATCGCTCCTGCAACAAGAGGAAATGCTGCTGAACTCCAATCTGCAGGTATTGTTTTTTCAAAGGGCTTGTACTTTTGGCTGCCGAAAACTGTAAATCCAGTAAAGTCTTCTGAAGCCTGATATCTTATGCCCTGCTCATCAAGCCATCTAAGCGTCATCTTTATGTAAGGAATCTCGTTTGGCTTTAGGACTTTTATCTTTGTGTCTTCCTCTAATAAAGGGCAGGCAAAGAGAAGGCTTGTCACAAACTGGGATGAAAGGCCCGATATCTCTGTTGAGCCGCCTGTCATCTTTCCTTTTATCTTTATCGGGCAATAGCCGTTATTGCTAATAGACAATGCTTCTGCGCCTAATTCGTTGTAAGCTTTTAGCAAGGGCTGCATGGGCCTTGTCCTCAGTGAATCGTCGCCATCCAGCTCCACTTCAAAATCGCATAGCGCTGCAATAATTCCAGAGATAATCCGCAAAGATGTGCCTGAGTTTAACATGTTAAGGGCTGAGCCAGGAGCTTTTGGCTTATGGTCAACTCCTTCAATTATCCACTCGTTTGCATCGTCAGTATTTATTTTTGCGCCAAGAAGTTTCCATGCATTTACTGAAGCCATTGTATCATCTGACTTCAATGGATTTCTGATCTTTGAAACGCCTTTTGCAAGAGATGCAATGGTCACTGCCCTGATCGTGTGAGACTTTGAGCCAGGTATAGTAATCTCTCCGCTTAGTTTTTCTGTCTTTTCTACCAATAATTTCATCATTTCACCTTCTGGAATAACTTTTGCTGCTCTAATGCCTGAGCGATGAACATATCATTGCCCCCTACTACACTTATCCCTAATTTTCCGGCATCTTTTAAAAGTTTCGTTAATTTGGGAGTATAAACTGTGTCAAAAACAACTGCGGCTTTTTTTGACAAAAGGTTTAGCAATGGTTTAGGGATAGGAGTTTGAGTTATTTTTGGAAACATCCCAATAGAAGTGCAATTGATAATAATATCAAATTTGCCTAATTGGTGAGAATTGTCTAGCTTTGTGCTACTACAGTTTAGCTGCCTTGCTAATTCAAGTGCTTTTTCTTCTGTCCTGTTTGTAATCATAAGATCGCCTTTCTCTTTTACGATGCCGTATCCTACTGCTCTTGCCACTCCTCCTGCACCTATCATCAATATTTTTTTTCCTGCTATGCTTGTTTTGCTCTTGATCGCATCAATTGCGCCAAGCATATCTGTATTATATCCTACTAGTTTATCTTTTTGCTTTACAACAGTGTTTACTGCGCCTATCTCTTTTGCTGCAGGGTCAAGCTTGTCCAAGTGAGGGATAATTTCAGTCTTAAATGGGATAGTGATGCTTAGCCCTGAGATTATAGGCTTGAATCCCTTTATGAATGCCTTAGGGTCATCTACTAAGAAGTTAAGGTAGATAGAATTTTTGTTTACTTTCTTAAATTGCTCATTATGAAAATATATGCCCCTGCTATGGCTGACCGGGTTACCTACCAATCCAAAGATTTTTGGATTTTTTAATTTGTCCACCCTATAAACCTGCCTTAGGATCTCTGCAGGTATCTGGCCTGGAGCTGATTCTTTTCCCGACTCCAGAGAGCCAAAGGTAAGAAAAGAGCCATATATCGGAGCAAGTATCCTTGAGATCTCGCCTTTTTCTCCCATGCAAATCGCAATAATATCTACCTTGTCTTTTTTTGCCTGGTTGATCAAGTCAAAGATCACTAGATTATCATTGATCGAGTTTGCGAATGAGACTATCTTGATTATGCCCGGCCTTAATTTTTTTATTTCTTTGTACTTGGCTGTTAATTCTTTTCTGTTTGTTTCCTTAAAATTATGGAAAGAAACAATCAATTTTGCTTTGCTTTGTTTAGTAACTTCCCTAATAAGTTTACTGCCTATGGATATATCCAGGTCAATAAAATCAGCACCAAGCCTAACTGACTCATTTATCAGATCCAACCTGTTTTTTCTGTCTGTGATAATTATCTTTTGTTTACTGGCTGCCAATAATTTAGTTAGATTGATTTTATTGATATCTCGGATATAGTCAAGCCTTACCTCTATTATATCTGCAACTCTTTCTGCTTTTTTTATATCAGCAAGAGCCTTTTTGATACTGTCAGATACTATCGGAACAGCAATCATTATTTTTTTTACACCCCTATTTCTCTATGATCGTTTCCTTTATCTTTATCCCAAAATGCCTGCCTGCATCTTCTGTATATGCAAGCACAGTGTCTCCTTTTTTGAGCTTGACTATAGATACTGGCTTTCCTTGCGGACTAACTAAACGGATAGTCTCTGCATTTTGAAGTATCAAAGATATCCTTTTACCATTTGCAACGGCTTCTACCAACATAAGCGGCCTTTTTTCTATCTTAGTCCTGCCGACTATCGCTATCTCTGTGTTTCCCTGGGCATCTACTATCAAAGTTTCTGTACCTGTCTTTAGCTCTGATAAGTATTTTGTTTTTCCGCTTGGAACTTTTATGTAAGCATGAACAGCAGATGCATTTATCCTAAAGGGCCTTTGCTCAACATAGGGGTTTTCAACAGATTCAGAATGAACGAGAAACATCCCAGAGCTTGAATCTCCTACAAGCATGCCCTGGCCTGTCTTCATATTAGTGCAAGTGTCTATGCAGACCCTATCGCCTGTTCCGACTGCTTTTATGCTTGTTATCTGGGCTTTTACGAGCAGTATTTTTTCAGTGCTTGATTTTATCAATGCTGCTGTTTTTTTTATCTCGCTGAGGTTTGTTGTGTTTAGAAGGACACCGTCGACCCCTTTTTCAAGGGTTTCCAGAGCTGTTTTTGCCTCTGTTGAATTAGAGACTTCTGCGATTATCCCTTTCGTCTGGGCTATCAAGTTTTCAAGCGGGATCACTGTCCAATCTTTTGTCCTTACTATCACTATCTTTGACTTAGATTCCTTCAATGCATTTATCTCATCCTGCTTGCTGTTGATGGTGATTATGACTACATCTTTTCCAAGCTTTATGTCTCCATCTTCGCTTATTGTTTTTATCAGGCCAAGGTCTTTTACATTTTTGGAAAATCCTTTTGGAACAAGGACTGCATCTGCATTGCTTTCAAGCGCTGTTGTGACAATGCTTTTATCCCACTTCGGAACATTTACCCATAGTTTTTTCATAATGCACCTATCATCTTAATAGCTTACAAGCATCTTTGGATGATTTTCCCTGATGCACCACTTCACAGACTGCCTTTACGAACTTAGCAGGGTTTTCGTGCTGGAAGGAATTTCTTCCCATGGCAACTCCTGCTGCTCCTGCTTTCATAGCGTCTTCGATCATCTTCAGGCAATCAGCATCATTTCCTTTTGAGCCACCTGCGATAATCACCGGAACAGGGCAGCCTTCAACAACCTGCTTGAAAGAGGCAATGTCTCCGGTATAGTTAGTCTTGACAATATCTGCGCCAAGCTCTGCGCCAACCCTTGCTGCAAGCTTTACTACCTCAACGTCTTTTTCATCTTTTATCTTTTTTCCTCTTGGATACATCATAGCAAGAAGCGGAACTCCCCATTCATGGCATCTGCTTGCCACTTTTCCCATATCCTTTAGCATCTCAGCTTCGTCTTCTGCTCCAATATTTACATGGATGGAAACTGCATCTGCACCAAGCTTTAGCGCCTCTTCTACAGTGCATACCAGGACTTTGTTGTTTGTGTCAGGGCCAAGGCTTGTTGATGCTGAGAGATGGATCATAAGGCCTACGTCTTTTCCTCCTGAGCGATGGCCGACATTGACCATGCCTTTGTGAAGGACTATTGCGTTTGCCCCACCATCTGCTATCCTGTCAATGGTCTCTTTCATATTTTCAAGGCCGCTGATAGGGCCTACAGTCACACCGTGATCCATAGGAATAATCACTGTCTTTCCTGTATTTCTGTCCATAATCCTTTGCATCCTGATACTTTTTCCGATCATTTTTTTACCCCCTTAAAGCTTTGGCAGCTTTGATCAAATTTTCTTTTGTCAGACCGTATTTTTGGTATAAGCTTTCTGGCTTTCCAGACTCACCGAATGTATCATTAAGACCTATGCGCTTGAGTTTTACAGGATAATTTTCTGATAGTACTTCTGAAACAGCTGAGCCCAGGCCTCCAATTATGCTATGGTCCTCTGCTGTAATTATTCTTCCTGTCTCTTTTGCTGCCTTTAAAATTAATGCTGCATCTAAAGGCTTTATTGTGTGGATATTGATCACTTTTGCTGAAAGCTTTAATCTACTTAGCTCTTGTGCTGCCTCAAGTGCGATAGAAACCATGGATCCGGTGGCGATTATCGCAAGATCTTTTCCTTCTGCAAGTATCTCGCCTTTGCCTATCTGGAATTTGTCTGATTCTTTTGTAAGTATTGGGAGCTTTGCCCTTCCAGTCCTCAAATAAGCTATGCCTTGGTGTTCTGCTAAAGCGATCGTCGCTTTTTCTGCCTGAAGAGAATCAACAGGCTGGATAACTGTCATTCCTGGAAGCGTTCTTGTAAGCGATATATCATCAATAGATTGATGGGTTGCTCCATCTTCGCCAGTTGCCAAGCCTGCATGACTGCCAACTATTTTTACGTTGAGTTTAGAGATCGCTGCAAGGCGCATTGCTTCATATGCCCTTCCTGTTGAAAATACTGCAAAAGAGCATGCAAACGGTATCTTCCCTGAGGCTGCAAGGCCTGCTGCTGTCCCTACCATGTCCATCTCAGCAATGCCCATATCAAAAAATCTGTCTGGAAATTTTTCCTTGAACTTTATTGAACGGGTTGATTCTGCAAGATCTGCATCCAAGACAACGACATCTTTATTTTCTCCTGCTTTAACTATGCCTTTTGCAAATCCATCCCTTGTAGCTTCAGCTTTTTGTTCCATTTTAGGCAATGCTCCTGCATAAATTGTCAAGCTCTTCTGGCTTGCATGCTTTGCCATGCCATTCAGCCTTATTTTCCATGCATGCAACTCCTTTTCCTTTTATTGTGTTTGCGATTATCATAGTGGGCTTTCCTTTTATCTTGTCTGCCTTGTTTAAGGCTTCCAATATTTCATCGTAGTTGTGACCATCTATCTCTATAACTTCAAAATTGAAGGATTTGAACTTGTCTACTATTGGCTCTATACCTTTTACTTTTTCCACATCGCCATCTATCTGCAAGCGATTATGGTCAAGGATGACGCATAAATTGTCCAGTTTGTAATGGGCTGAGGTCATGGCTGCCTCCCATATCATACCTTCCTGAGACTCGCCGTCTCCTATCATGCAGTAAACCTTGTATGTTTTTTTGTCAAGCTTTCCTGCGAGTGCGACACCGTTTGCAAAACTTAAACCCTGGCCAAGAGGACCAGTGGATGCTTCGATTCCAGGAAGCTTTCCTCTTTCAGGATGACCTTGAAGCCTTGATCCCAGCTGCCTTAATGTTTCCAGTTCTTTAATGGGGAAATAACCTGATCTTGCCAGGCAGGAGTAAAGAGCTGGCGCTGCATGGCCTTTGCTTAGTATGAACCTGTCCCTGTCTGGATCACTTGGCTTCTTGGGGTTATGCTTCATCTTACTGAAGTATAGGCAGACCAAAATGTCTGTTGCTGAAAGAGAGCCGCCGGGGTGACCAGATTGGGCTTTACAAGTAGCTGTCAGTATATCTTTTCTTACTTCCTTTGCGATTTCCTTAAGCTTGTTGTCTTGCATATGTGCTTTTTCACCTATTGGTTTTTAAATTTTTTGAGGATAAGGGATGAGTGTCTTCTAAGTTTATGGCCTAGAGACTATCTAAAGTAAAAATAGGAAGAACCTAGAAAAAACCTGCTTGTTTGCTTCTTCCCTATAGGATTCATTTTGATAAGGTAACAAACGCTTGTATATAAATTTTTCTTTGACTTGGGGCTTATAAATAAAATAAAAAATTTATCCTTATTTAATCGGCTTCATATTCTTCCAAGCGACGTCAAACAAGCTGTCGAGCGCCTGAGCAAAGAATGGAGTGTTTACCCAAACACCAACATCGTATGTCGGATGGACATCTGAGTCGTCAAGCACCATGAAGATAAGCTCTTTGCCGTCAACGATGCAAAACCTTGCTTTAGAATCCGTGTGCCTTATCTCTGCGATGTTCTTAAGATCCTTTACTGCATTCATCGCTTCCTTGGTTATAGGAGCTGCAATCCTTATCCTTACACCCCTTTTTTTTATCTTCTCGAAAGTTGGCTTTAAGCCCTCGACCTTTCTGATAAAGCCCTGGCTTGTAGTCATCAATGTTACGTTATTCTCGGCATTCCTTATCGTCAGCTCCAAATGATTGTAGAGATTATGCCTTCCCCTTAACGAACCGCTAAGGTCAGCTGGCTCAACAAGCTCAACACCCTGGGAATGAAGCGAATTTAACTCATCTATGACATCGGTGCTTTTCAACTCTTCAAGCCTGTCAATCCTGTCCTTTGCATCCTCCTTTACGTTCTTTTTTACTCTTTCAAGAACTTCATGAGGAGGAACTGCCAAATATTTTATAGGCTTTCCAAGCTTCATCACCACAAATCCTTTTTTTTCAAGGCTTTCTAAAACATCGTAACTCCTGGATCTTGGAACATCTGCAATGTCAGAAAGCTCTCCTGCTGTTGAAACTCCCCTAGACAATAGCGCTGTCCATATCTTAACCTCATAGAGGTTTAATGAGAAATATCTCCTCAGTTTGCTTAAAAATTCTTCTTTTACTATCATCTACATTCACCCCCTTTTTTGAGAGAAGTATTTTCACTTCTCATTGGGGTAAAAAGTTGGTACTACTTAATATATGTTACGCTTTTTTACCTCGGCTAAGTACGTTTACTTTTCGTTAGGTACAGTTAATTTTAACTCTTTAGTTAAAACAACTTTAATAACTGGGGGTATGGTAATATATAAGGATTATGTAAAAAGAAAATATATGTTAGCAAGACAAAATTATTTAACCTTGATCGTAAGTAAAAAATAAATCCCAACCGCCCCAAGGGGCGGGGTATTTTTAGTGTTGTAAATACCCTCAACGTGGCGAGCCATAACAATAACCCAGTCACCGCAAGCGGTGGGGTATTTACAACAAATAAAAAGCCGAAGTTTAGATTGATAGCAGCAGGAGTTATAGTTATTTTTATGGCTATACAAACATTCTCTTTGTTTGTAGACCATGACATATGGTGGGATTCGTCAGTTTATATAGGCATGGGCAAGTACATCTTCTCGTTGGGAGAGTCTGGCCTGTGGGAACCTTCAAGGCCGTTGCTCTGGCCCCTGGCCTTGGGATTTTTTTGGAAGATAGGAATAAGCCCCATATTTGCAGGAAAGATTTTACTTATCCTCATTAGTGGTGCCTGCCTATCGGTCGTATACTTGATGGCTGCTCGGATATATAACGATAAGACAGCCCTGATATCAGCCCTGATACTTGCATTTTCATCAACCTTTTTTTTATATAATTCTGTGCTTCAGACAGAGATCCCTTCGCTCCTTTTCGTGCTTTTAGGAGTCTTTTTCTTCATCGACAAAAAGTATGGGCTTTCTGGATTGATGATAGGGATTGCTTTCATGACGCGTTTCTTTACTCTCCTGGCCTTTTTTGGCCTTGCAGCCAGTATTCTTGTTAAGGTGTTTGTAAAAAAGGTGAGCATAAAGCAAGCAGTCCTGTTTTTCGTCTTGTTCTTGGTTCCATTGCTTCCTTATTTGATGCTGAGCCTATTCCTCTACGGAGACTTCATCTATCCGTTCACTCTCCAAGCCAATATGACCCAAACCACAGGATGGGTGTTCAACCAGCCTTTTTGGTTCTACTGGGTGAACCTGCTTAAAGAAAACATATTGCTGCCCTTGGCCTTAGTCACCCTCATCTCAGCGGTAAAAAAGAGGAAAGACGGATTTATCCCGTCTATGCTGCTGTTTACATTTGTCCCTTTCAATCTTATGGACCATAAAGAGATGAGGTTGATCCTGATTGCCTTGCCCTTTTTAGCCATCCTTGCTGCAGAGGGCCTGGTCATCATAAGTGCCTTTTTTAGGAAGTATTCAAATAAGATGATTACCCTAGTAGTGCTGTTTTCTATTGGGTTAGCTCTGCCTTCTTTGAGCTTCAACAGTTATGATGGGCCATTTGGACTGTATCATAGATACCTGGATAACAACAATATAAGCGGGGTTCTGTGGATATCCAATCCTGCATACATTGTAAACACGGATTATAGGGCTGAACTCTTATATTATCCTACGTTCGATAATTCAAAGATGGAGAGCCTTGATTCGAGGATATGGAATTCCACTATTATGATAAACACATGTGACACCCCATGCCCTCCTTGGGAAAGCGAGTGTGAAGATAACAAAAAAGAGTTTATAGGGCGTCTCAAAGAAAAATATGGCCTGCTTGCCTATGATAGAGTATGGGACTGCGATATGTATATATTCGGCTGATCATTTCTTTCTGACCTTGATGTAATCACCTATGGTGAAGTGCTCCCCTTTTGTTTGAGTGACCTTTTCACTTTCAATCTTTTGCTGCTCGAGAATTTTGATCCCAAGGCATTTTTCTATCTTAAGTGCAAGCCTTATAGGCGGGACAAACTGCCCGGTTTCGAGTTTGTGGATGATTGAAAGCTTTTCGTTAAGTTTCTTTGCAAACTCTTCCTGGCTCAATGCAGATTCTTCTCGCTTTTTCTTGATTCTTTCGCCAAAATCTTCGATGACAGAGATAGTCCGCTCTTCCTGCACCGCCGCCTGCTTCTTAACAGCATAGCGAGGCATAGTGGTTGGCGGCGATATGACCTTGCCAAATTTTGCACATTCCTTGCACAGGTTCATTATAGAACCCTCTATGTCGGTTTTATAAAGTTCAGTATCCTTGCCGCACATGTCGCAGTTGATGATTGCTCACCCCCATCTGCTGATGAGTGAATGGTCCCCCTTGCCTTGGAGCTCCACCTTTATCTTTCCTTTCACAGCATCTATGCATAAGTATCCATCTTCAGTGGTGTTTATTCTTCCTATATAAAATGGCTCCTTAAAGGTGCCGGCATATACAAATACATTATTAGTGCTGTTTGCAAGATAGCTATCCTTGACGATTTTATCCATATCGTGGTTTAGTAGGTCAAGATTACCTGGGCTTTGATAGTTTTGCAAAAAGCAAACCTGAGTATAGTCGCCGCCAAGATAGAATTCTTCCCTTTCGACGCTCGAATGTTCCGGGGCTATTCTCTCTACCGCAGAGGTTATGTCTTTTTTGAACTTGATAAAGCTTAAGTGTTCTTCCTTTTCCCTGAAATCTGTAAGCGCCTTATAGCCATATATTAGTATGAATGAGAATATGATGATAGTCGTAACATAGGCAAAAATCTGCCCTGAAATCTGGCCCTTCTTGCGTTTGTTCATAGAATGGTGGGAATATGTAATGATTATTTAAGTTGCTGTTTTAGCTTATTTATTTTTTCGTTCAGCTCTTTGTTGCTCATGCTGCTGGCTTGTCCTTTTGCCTGGTCTATTCTTTCCGCCCTGGATATAGTCGCCAGTTTCTTGAACACATCAATTTCCTTTTTCGGCTCTTTCTTGGTTTTTGCTGGAGCTGGCTTCGGTTTTGCCGCCGGAGGCAAAGCTATAGGAGGTTTTATAGCTGGCTTTTGAACAGGGGGATGAGGTATAATTATTGGAGGCCTGATAGGTAGCTTAGGTAAAGGCTTCTTCTCAAAGATGTTCTGCCCCTTTTCTCCTCTTGAGGGAGGGATGAACGGTTTTCTTGCAGTCAATAGTTTATACCCATAAAATCCTCCTGCCCCCAGTGCGCCTATCAATAAAAAGATTAATACCCAGATAAAAAAGCCGCCTCCTTTGTCAGGGGTGGAAGTCGGATCCAAAGGATCGCTGCCTTGAGTGATCTCTTCCTTGTCGGAAAAACCATCCCCGTCAGTGTCTGGATTGGTAGGATCAGTCGTGTTCTGATATTCCTCAAGGTTCAAAAGGCCGTCCCCATCGAGGTCTTCATCAGGTTTTGCGCATGTTTTGCAGTCAAAATACTTTTCTTCAAAGGAGTCTGGCATATTGTCATTGTCGGAATCTAGGTCGCATTCATCACCTATCCCGTCTTTGTCAGCATCAGATTGGTCCTTATTTGGCACATCTGCGCAGTTGTCGTTATCATCTGTTATTCCATCTTTGTCCTTGTCGGTCGCCTTTAGCAGGCATTTTTTGTCTTTGCACTCTGCCGTTTGTCCGCAGTCAAGGTCAGAGATGCATTTAGCGCCTATCGAACACTCAGGGCACTTGCCTCCGCAGTCAATATCTGTCTCGATGCTTTCATCCCATCTGTTGTTCTCACACTTATCAAGGACTTCTTCGCATTTTTTGTCTTGGCAATTGTTCGATTCACAATCCTTGCCTGTCTTGCATGATTTCTCCTGCGAGCATTTTTTGCATGACCCTCCGCAGTCTACATCTGATTCATCGCCGTTTTTTATTTGGTCGCCGCAGCTGGCTTTGGCGCACTTGCTGCTTGCATTGCAGAAATTGGTTTCACAGTCCGAGTTGAGCCTGCAGCTTAGCCCAAGGACGCATCCATCACAGCTCCCCCCGCAGTCTTTGTCAGTCTCAGTGCCATCCCTCCTGCCATTGTCGCATCCAGGAGGGCTGAGGCTGGTATCCACAAGGACAGAGATGCTGCTCTTGTTTTCGCTCCATAGCCCAGCTGCATTTTGCGCCTGTACCTTCAGATAATATTTTTCAGAGTTGTTTAGCGAGGTATCTATGCAGTATTCCTTGCTGCTTTCAGGATTTTCATCCCCCTGATCTATCAACTGATCTTGGGTTTTGTCCAGGAATACGTAGTATTTGTAGGAAGAGATTGCACTCTCGCTGTCGACTGCATCCCACTCGGCGCATATCTCATCATCTGAGTATATCCTATTTGAGTCGTTGTCCGCTGTGTTGGTTATATTGACGTAAGTCATATTTGGTTTTGTGCTGTCTATCACAAAGCTTGTGCTTGAGCGTTTGGTTATCGGTCCTGATTCAGTACTGAAAACGCAGTCGACATTATAGGTGTAGCTTCCATCTACCAAGGGTCCGATGAGATTGCTTAGGTGACTTTTACCGTACTCCCCAAAATCAGTATATGTCTGGTTTCTGGAATATTTGCAGGAGGCATCTTTGTTTGTGCTTGCGTTCACATAGAAAGTTCTGCTAAGCAGTACTCCTGCTGGGCTACGGATAGCAACAGTAGGCTCTGCTGACAGATCTACCTTAAAAGATGTGATGGCCATGTTAGATGCTTTTCCAGCCAGGTCTTTACAGATTACAGAGAAGGTATAGGTTTTGCCATTTTGAAGCATGCCTAGTGTTTGCACTGGGTTTCTTATATAATCGCCTAGATTATCTTCGCGATATCCCTCGAAAGGCGTCATGAGCGAGTACGAAGAGGGGTTATATCCATACCTGCAGATTACCTCTTCATCCGCATAGACCCTAAGTGGGGTTAAAAGAGGCATCTGTACAACATCCTCGGCCTCTATTCTTATCGAGGGGTATGTTTCATCAAGCTTTATTTGGGTATCGATCTGGTAAGTTTTGTTATATTTGTCGACACACCGTATTTGGATGTTTGAAGAGGAAGTGATGCTTATATTGTTCTTTATATGGCGGCCCCCCAAGTTAAGGCTAAAATCATAAAAGGAATAGCCCCACCCATACTTGCACACTGCATTTCTATCTTCATCTGTGCCTATCTCTAGGTCAAAGGTTGTCGTGTTTGTCACGCCAAACCTTGGCCTGACGATGTTTATATTTAGGTCGCTGATAGTGGCCATGAAATCCTGCTCGACTTGCGGGCCCCAGACGTTGTGCATATCCCTGGCATAAGCCTTGATATGATAGCGTCCTTCAGTAAGTTCGCCTGCTGGCTTATAGATAAAGGTAGGGTTATCGCTTTCAATGCCAAAAGAATCTATTAGCACAGTATCGTATCTGGTCCCCGCGACGTCTGTCAGGTTGATAGTGACTGTGCTTTCATTTACCCTCTCATAAAATGTTATTCTGATATCTGGCCTTGTATCTGCAAATGCAGGTGTTAAAAAGAATAGAAGGCACACTCCATATATGACAGCTGCATGTTTCATAATAGACGGTCTATTGGATTTCTCCCATAGCTGTATTCTTGTAGGTTGCTGTATCCATCCCCATCAGTATCATCATTATTGTTTGCGCAGGTTATGCAGCTCCAGTATTTGTATTCAAACCAGTCAGGAAGGCCGTCTTTGTCATAGTCGTAGATTCCAGCGGCGGCTCTTCCCTGGCTAGGGATGCAAGTAACATTGTTGCCGATGCGTATGCATGCCCCTGGCCCTGTTGTATCTATGAGCACAGAGCCGCTCTTTGTAGTGGATAGCCCTGCTGTATTATTTGCAAATATGATAAAGTCAAATTCTCCATCATTCTTTACATTAACAAGCTCAGAAAACCTTCCTTGACTGTCTCTTGCTAGGATTCTGGTAATGTTAAGGATAGTCAAGCTTGAAGTGTCTATCTGCGAATCAAGATAGGAGATTATAGAGCCATTGAACCATAATGACCATGAGTTAGAAACAGCTCCAGCAATTGCCCATGGACTGATCAATGATATGTGAGGGGCATTAACCGGATACGATGTGTTTACTGTTGCCCTTATGCTCTTTGTCTCAGAGGCTCTGCCTGCCCTGTCTTCACATACTATGTTAAAATCATAGATTGTATTGTCAGCAAGCATTATAACATTGTCAGAGAGGAGTGCTGTTTTACCAAGCCTGTATTCATAGGCAGCAAAATTGCCTACCTTCGAACCGTAGTATCTGCATCTTGCATCCTCTGATGGCTGCACCATCAAGGCTATAGGTGCATATTGACCGTCGCTGTTCAGCTTTTTGATAAGATAGCTCTTTCCGGTACTGTCACTGCCAAAGTCAAGTTTATGCTCATATATAAGGTCATGCTCTAGTATTGTTGGATTTATGGTATCTACAAAGATATAATATTTTTTGGAATTTATGTTTGAAAGCATGTCAACGCACGAGATATTGATTTCCTGGGATTCTGTAATGTTCCTTAGCTTGACAAGCAAGGATAGATAGTATGCTTTATTGTTCCTGGTATTCATATCATATGTTTCAGTGGGTCCCACTCCTGTCTTGTATTTTAGAGAGCATGAAGTTGCGTTTTCATTCAGCATTATTTGTATGGTGGGGGTAAGATTGTATGCATGGATTGGGTAAAATGAGGTGATATTAGGCCCAGCTTGGTCATAGATGATAGATATGCTTTTTTTGCTCTCGATTCCTACTTTGTCAGTAGCTGTCAGTACCACTATATTTGCCGCCTCTTTGCCCGCATTGCCTTGCAAGCTCACAGTTGCCTCAAAATTTCCAGACCCCGCATCCCATGTGAGGGGAGTCGATAGCCCGTTTAAGTTGGCCTCGAATTTTTCGTTGTTTTGGTCAGCGACATTTCCAGTGATAGTTGCCTGCCCTGAATTGGTCCTGTATACATCCCCCTCCTTGATTATCATGCCGCCGGTTATGCTTGCGATGTTGATAAAAGGCTCTCCTGTGTCTACAAGTATTTGTTTGCTGGCGGAGTTTGAGTTGCCTGCAGTATCGTTTGCCACAACATATATTGTTCTAACTCCGGCTCCGCCGACAATGATATCTTTAGAATACATGCCATTCACGCAGCTGACACCAGTAAACGGGAAGCCTCCTTCATATATAATTATACTAATGTTTTCATATTTCGCCAAGTTATCGGAGCATGTTCCATTTATTGTTATTAGAAGGCTTGAACTTAAAGCCTTAACCGTGTTTGAAATAGAGATCCCTGGCTTGTGAGTATCCACAGTAAAGTCAAATACCCATGGGAAGCTATATTGCCTGCCAACAAGCCTTGACGCAGCTATCGCAAGCGTATGTTTTCCATCTAAAAGATTTGCCGCGATAAAGCTGTAGGTCTTGAGGTCAGAAGTTGAGTTGGTGATTGTGCTCAGATTAAGCGAAGTGATATTTACTTCTTCTTCATAAGTGAATATTAAGTTAGGCTGTGAAGAATTGATGATCTTTCCTTCAAGGTTGAATAAAGGCCTTGACGGAATGTCTGCGTCAAATATGAATGTCTCCTTTGCAATGTTTGAGTTGCCAAATACATCTCTTGCAGTGATAGTTATGGTATAAGAGCTGTTCTTCGATGGAGTGAATGCCTGTTCAAGTCTAAACTGATTTGATGTAAGCTCGGCTGAGGGAACAATATATCTAAACTCGGGCGTATCATTTATCAAAAGCTCAACATACGAAATCCTGGAATGATCATTGATATTTGCATTGATTGCAAATGTGTTCTTGTTCTGAGGGTTGTCTTTGTTTGGCATTATATTTGTAATAGCCGGCCCTTCTGCATCATAGTAGGCCGCTCTTAGCTCAGAATTTACATTGCCTGCCTCATCAACAACACTGATATTTATCTCATTTCTGCCTTTCACCAGCCCATAATAAGTCAGATGGATGATGCCGTCTGCAAGAATCCCCTGCTCGATGCCATTGATGAGCAGCATTGAATTTGCCTCTGCTGTCCCTATGATATCTACCTTGTTGTTTCCGACGACAGATGCCGCTGAATTTGGAGGGTTTGTTATGGTAAGTGCAGGCAATATTCTATCTACCTTGGCGATGGTCGAATAGTTACCGGTCCTTCCGACCATGTCCTTTATGCTTGCAGTGATCTTTGTATCGCTGATGCCAAGTGGGATGTTTCTTGCGATGTAGGTGTGCTCAAAGATATCGATAGGCTCAACTTTGATTCCATTTACACTTATGCTTTCAAGGTTTTCCTCTTCAAATGTTCCATAGATATCAAGTGACCACTTGTTGGTCGGTGAAGGTATCCTGCTATCATCAATTGTGATGACAGGAGAGTTTAGATCTACTCTAAAGTATCTGTGAGCTTCAGCCATGTTGTTGTTTTTAGAGGCTTTTACTGTCAGATGATACTCTTCCTGCAAAGCAAGCTTCTCTCTAACCCTATATTTGAAGACTGAGAACTTTACCATCTCTACTCTTTGCTCACCCCTGGTTAAGCTGACCTCATTGACCATATCATAATCCTTGATATCAAGGATAATATCAGGATAGCTCTCACCTACAAAGCCTTTGCTTGTTGGATATGTGATATTTATCAAAGGCGCCTGTTTATTGAGTGTAAACGACCAGGATGTAGCCATCCTGTTTTCCAGCACATCTTTAGCGCTCAAGGTTATTGTATATCCCATTTCAGGCAGGCCCTCGATATTATAGTAGATTGTTTGTTCTTTCTCTTCATAGGTATGCGTTACAATTCCATCGTTGACCCTTAGCTCTATGGAGGCCGTATCAATGCCGCTTGCATCCCTAAGTTTTATTGCTATCTGCCCAAAGTTTCCTTTCTCGTTCCTTTCTGGGGATCTTTCCACGATTTCTGGCCCCGTGCTGTCTAAGATGATATGCCTGATTATCTGTGTTGACCTTTCTGCAGCATCTGTAGCATTGACAATAATTTCATTGTTCCCTTCTTTTAATGTCAGCTCCATTGAGAAATTTCCCTGAGGATTGCTTGCGGCTGATAATCTTATGTTGTTAAGTGTTATCTTGACAGCAAGGCCCGGAAGCGTCTTTCCCCTGAGGGTGATCCTGCTCTCTTTTGTGTAATCCGGCAGTGCATCTATTGATAATGGGAGCTCTCCACCGATGATCTCTATCTCTACTATATCCTCGTCCTTGCTTCCTGCAAGATCTTCTATTGAGCCAGTGATATTGGTCTTACCTGCAGGAAGGATCACATTTTTGCCAAAGGTTGTCTTGCCTATTTCAGAGCTGTCAAGCGCCATGCCATTCACAGCTATCTGTTTGAGGTTTTTCTCCGTATAGGTTCCGAATATTTTTACAGTTGGATTGCTTGTATAAGTGTCTAGGGAATCATCTAGGGTTATTGTTGGAGCAGTTGCATCGATTGAAAAAACAAAGGAATGCCTGCTGCTGGCAAAACCGTCGTTTGATGATTCGACAGAGAACGCATAGCTTCTGTCGTTTGCCAAATTCTGCAGCTGATAGGAATAGCCTATGCTGTCGGGTGAAACGAGCTTTGTTTTCCACTCAGGTACAGGTGTATTGTTTAAGCGGATATTGGTTATATTGCTTTTGCCTGTATACCTCCATCCTATCTGCAGGTTCTGCCTGCTGAAATATTCTCCTGATATTGAAGGGATTGAGTCTACGGTGAACCCTGCCAGTTGGGGCGGATTGATGCCGCACTGAGCGTCTTTGGCTCCACATTTCAGGCAGTAGCTCTCCTCTACCCAGAGGTTATTGTCACACCATTTGTTTTTCTCAATGTCACATGTTCCTTGAGTGCATCCTGATTGGCAGTCGCTGTCAAGGCTGCCGCAATGTGCGCAATAATCGCTGATTGCCCATGCTCCATCAGAGCACCATTGGTTTGATGGTATACTGCAGTTTCCATCATCACAGCCCATCTCGCAAACAGGGTCAGCAAGTCCGCAATGGCTGCAGTATTCCTGCTCTGTCCAGATTCCTTGGGCGCACCATTTGCCTTTGTCTGTGTCGCACGCATTTACAAGGCAGATTACCGGTACAAAAACTTCAAACTTCCACTCGACGGTATTGCTGTTTCCAACTGCATCTTTTGCGCTTATAGATGTATTGTGCCGCCCAATACTGAGATTTAAAGCGCCCCTTATCTCAATTTTGCCCTGGGCGTATGCCTTGGTGAATGCTGGTTCCTGGTTGTCTATCTTTAGATGGATGCTATTTTCATCCACAGCATAGTTATCAGCAATCAAAG
>DASRUK010000030.1:0-10042 GCA_035655475.1 Candidatus Nanoarchaeia archaeon | reverse complement strand
AAAGTTCAAGATTTCTTTTTACTTTAGTAATGTACTCTCCCGCCATTTTTTCATCCGGGGCTTTTATTAACAGCCCTTTGTGTTTTCTGCCTTTGCCCTCATCCTTGAGTGCTGTTAAAAAGCATGCCTTAACTTCCATTTAGCCCTCGTATAAATTTGATGAAGTTTTCATGCCCAAATAAGACAACCCCTTTCTTAATAGCCTCTGTCAAGGCAGGATTGCCTTTTGCCAGTTCCTCCCTAATCTCTGCTTCTGTAAGATTCAGCGCATGTATTTTTTTTGTTTGTGTTTTTTGGGTAGCATTGATGATCTTGTCGATTGTAATAAAGTCAGAAGCTACATTTATCAAGTCTATATCCTTTGCTTCTTTAGGTGATGTCAGGACGCTGCCAAATATGAGGGTAAACTTGACATTTTTTTCTAATTCGATAAAATTTGTTATCCACCTTTGGTTTTTCTGCGCCTCATCAAGCAAGATGATTGCAGCTTGTTTTTCAAGAATGGGATTCTGCCAATTTAGTTTAATTACAAATATGCTTGTCCTGCCTTTTCCTACTTTAGATAACCTCAACAATCTTTCAAGTTCAAGTCTTTTAACTACCTTGAAAACACCCTGTCTGCTTATCCCAATTTCCCCAGATAAGGCGCTTATTGTGTTAGTATCCGGACTCTTAATCAGCGCCTTGATTATTTTTTGATCTGTTTTCATTTTGTTGATAACTATAAACAAAAAGTTGATACTCTATTTAAATTTAATGGTAAAAAACTTATACTGCACTCAATTTCCAGGTTATATGGCCCTCACAGCCACTCACATCAACTATTTCTTCACCTGCAAAAGAAAGCTATGGCTTTTTTCAAAGAAAATAACTTGTGAGCATGAATCTGAGCTGGTCAAGATAGGAAAGGTCCACCATCAGGATATAGAGAAAGAAAGCTTGCAGATTGACAACGTCAAGATTGATTCATTGAGAGAGGGAAAAGTATTTGAGCTAAAAAAGAAGAACACCGCTCCAGAGGCAGCAAAATATCAGGTCCTTTACTACCTGCTAAAATTAAAGGAAAAAGGAATATTTACCACTGGAACGATCAAGTATAAAGAGAATAACCGCCTTGAAGAAGTTGAGTTAACCCAAGCAAATGAAGATTTGCTAAACAACGCAATAAGGCAGGCAGAGCTTATTTGCCAGGAACAGGTACCTGAGGCCAAAAGAAACAAATACTGCAGGCTCTGCAGCTATTATGAGCTATGTTTCAGCTAAAATGCAAAAGCAAAACTACTATATCACACAGTCTGGAACAATCAAAAGGAAAGATAGCACTGTCTGGTTCGAGAATGAAAAGATCAGGAAAGCGATCCCCGTAAACTCCATAGACACCATTTACTGCCTTGGCGAAGTTTCTATAAACTCAAAACTGCTTGTGTTTCTTGCAAAGCAGGGAATAATCCTGCATTTCTTCAATTACTATGGATATTATTCAGGCAGTTTCTATCCAAAAGAAAGCCTTGTTTCAGGGTCGCTTCTTGTAAACCAGGTTAACTATTATACAGACTCTGGTAAGCGGCTGTTTTTAGCCAAATCCTTCATTTCAGGCACTATCCAGAACCTGATAAGGATATTGGAGCACTACCGGAAACACTCAAAGGAAGTGGGTGATATTATGGACAAGCTGGCTAAAGGTGTTCCCAAGCTGGATAGTTGCAGCACAATTCCTGAGCTGATGAATGTAGAAGGCTGCGCATGGAATGATTACTATTCATCTTATGAAGAAATACTCAAGGAAGAATTTGAAGTTAGGACGAGGAGGCCCCCGCATAACGAGGTAAACTGCGTTATCAGCTTCCTGAATTCCCTTCTTTACACCACAACCTTAAGCGAGATTTATCATACCCAGCTTAATCCGACCATTAGCTATCTTCATGAGCCCTTTGAAAGAAGATTTTCTTTGGCCTTGGATATTAGCGAGATGTTTAAACCGCTGATTGTTCAGAGGGCTATGCTTAAGCTTTTTAATAAGAGTGAACTCAAGGATAATCATTTCCGCAAGGACTTAAATAGTTGTATGCTAAATGAGGATGGAAGAAGGATCGTCCTAAAAGAATTTGATGACAGGCTCAAGCTTACTATTGAGCATCCTGAGCTAAAGCGCCTGGTTTCCCACAGAAGGTTAATCAGGCTTGAATCATATAAGCTGGTAAAGCATCTAATCGGAGATAAAACCTATAGCCCATTTGTAATTTGGTGGTAAAATGTATTATTTATTAGTCTATGATGTTGATGTAAGCAAAGTAAATAAAATATACAAATACTTGAAAAGATATATGAATTGGATACAAAATTCAGTATTTGAAGGGGAGTTAGGGGATGCTGATTTCCTGGAAGTAAAAAAGAAGCTTAATCAATGGGTTGACAAAGAAACTGATTCTATCCTGATATTCAAGTTCAGGGATAAACATTCCTTTGAGAAGGAAGTGATTGGAAGAGAAAGGAACGAATTATCCAACATTCTTTAGCCCAGCCTTTATAAACAAGGCATCCTTGCTTCACTGGGCAAATGCATAAATAATTTAAATTTGGGCTTGTTTCTTCATTTAGAGCCAAATTTGGCGGGTTAGAATTGAACTAGAGTAGGATTGAAATAAAGAGCAGTATGTTCTCATGTAATTTTGTGAAGATGTTAGAATTGAACTAGAGTAGGATTGAAATATACAACAAAAGGCTAACGTCCTTCGTCGGTATCGGGTTAGAATTGAACTAGAGTAGGATTGAAATATCTACTGTAGTGATCTGTGCAACCCTTAGAAGGATGTTAGAATTGAACTAGAGTAGGATTGAAATAACTTATTCTCTTCCTCTTTGGCATCGCCGGATATGGTTAGAATTGAACTAGAGTAGGATTGAAATTGGAAAGAAAAGAACAGCCCCCGATGAATAACATCAGTTAGAATTGAACTAGAGTAGGATTGAAATTCTTTTTCACCCATGATGCTGTATGTTCCGTAAATTAGTTAGAATTGAACTAGAGTAGGATTGAAATTAGCAGTTTTTGGTGGTTGTATCTATGGATATCTTTGTTAGAATTGAACTAGAGTAGGATTGAAATGGTGAAACAAGCGCAGGTAATGGCAGATAAGAAACTGTTAGAATTGAACTAGAGTAGGATTGAAATATTGCATGGTGGACACCATTTTTCTTAATGAATGGGTTTATGAGGTTTATTAGAGTCAAGGATATAAGAGAATTTATTTGTTGTTTTTACAGATAAACATGCAGTGGTCCATCTGAAATGGCTCTAATGTGCGGTAATCAATAATGGTCAATTCTTTTTCCAGCCTCTGGCGTATATCGCTGAATATCACTCTTGGCTTTTTTGTGACGTCAATACTTCTTGCCTTGACAGCAAGAAGGCAATAGCCTCCTTTTTTCAGGAACAGATTTACGTTCTTCAGGAAAATTTCTACCTGGCTTCTTTGCGCTATGTCCTGGTATATGACATCTGCCATGGTCACTTTTCCTGCATAAGCCTCTGGCTTGTTTGCGTCAGCCAGGAGAGGGGCTATGTTTTTCCTTTTCTCTGCTGTAAATACCATCTCCCTCATAACCCTTGGCGCAAAGTCTAAGGCGAATATGAATCCTTCATCGCCTACTATGTCTGAAACATGGGAGACTGTCGTTCCAGTAGAGCAGCCAAGGTAGAGGATAACATCCCCCTTTCTCATGAAGATATTCGGGCTGCCTTTCATTATGGAGGCTGCAAGCTTGCTTTTCCTTGGATTCCATTCCCGATATTCAACCCCTTTAAGTGTTACAAGCTTTTCATCATAGACCTGGATACCTGGAGCGGCATTAACTGTGTAAGGCCTGCCTTTTTCATCAGCATACACTTCAAAGATGCTTGTTGCTTTCATCTTATATCTTCAAGCTCTTTAAGAAGCTTATCCCCTATGAATTTTCCATGAAAATAGTCTATCTTGACTGCGATGCTTATCTTGAGTGCAAGGCTTCTTGCGAGCTTTCCATGCATGCTTTTTTTTGCTCTGGATATGATTGGATGCTCGTGGATAAAGCCGTATTTTGGAGCTCTAGCTTTTGTTTTCATATGTCGGAACAAGGCTTTTTCTGCACCTAACAATTGGACGGTGGAAGCGGGAAACAGCATCAGGTTTTTGAGCCCGCCTGCCTGCTCCATAAGCCTTGCACCAATAGTCGAACCTGCAACTGCCAAGAGATTGGGGCACACTTTTTTCATTGTCGCTTCAAGATAGGCTTCCTCGACTGACTTTAGATCGAACAACTCCTCTGCTTTTTTTGCCAAGGCTTTGATGGGCTCGATGTCTTCCTTGGCCAAATCTGCGCCCATAGACGCTTTTTCGTCTACCTGGATCTCCTTCAACAGCTCTTTTTTGCTTTTTGTGAGAACAAGCTCTACAAATTTTTCCTGATTTTCTATCTCGTGCTCCAGTTCTGGATTATATATCGCATACCATTCTCTTAAGCGCTTGATAAGGATGTTTATTGTCTTTGATGTTTCGTCTACGCAGTTTATCGCCTGCATTATAAGCAGGTCGTCTTTTACTGAATGCTTTATCTCAAGCCTTGTAATGCTCAAGGCGTTTTTTCTAAAGTCAGGAAAATACTCCTTGCCCATAAAAAGCTCAAGTATCTTTTTTAGCTCTTTTCCCTCTGGCTTTTTTAGGTTGGAGTATTTTTTATGCATCTCTTCTTCAAGCTTTTTTCCGTTAAGGTATTGTTCATTATTATTGAATAAATGCTTTTCCAATACGTTAAAATGTTCATTATAAATGAATATACCTAAGATGCCTGAATGGATGTATTTGTTATGCATAACCTTTTCGAACTCTCATAAGATATATAAATCTAGTGATATTTGGAAATTTATGATCAGAGTGCATATAACCTGCAAGGATGAAGAGGAGGCTAAATCTGTTTCAGAGCACCTGCTTAAAAAAAGGTTGATAGCTTGCTCCAACATGCATCCCATATCGAGCATGTATTGGTGGAAGGGAAAGATCGAGAAAAGAACTGAATTTGTGATCGATGCAAAAGCGCCCAGCGCTAACTGGGACAAAATACAAAATGAGGTAAGGAATGTGCATTCTTATGAGGTGCCTTGCATAATAAGGATAGAGGCATCGGCAAACAAAGAGTGTGAGGAGTGGATTGAAGGTGAAAGCAGATGATTTCTATCTTTTTTCAAGCTCCTTAATCACGCCTTTTCCTAAAGGGGTAAGTTTTAGAAAAACTGGCTTTCCTTTTGGATTAATGGGCTCAATATATCCTTCTTCTACCATGAGGTCAATGTGCTTTTTTACAGCAACATGAGTGAGGGAAAGCTTTTTTGCAGCGATGTTTAGAAAACATGGCTTGGCCTGCTTTTCGCAGTCGCTAAGTATCTTCAATATCTTCCTCCTTACATCAGCGCCTTTACTCCAATAAAAAAGAATGGATTTTGGTATCATCGCACTCTCTGATTGACAGCCCTCATAGACTTGTAAAGGCCGTAGGTCGAGTATGCTATCAATATCCCTGCCACTATCGATGTAAGATATTCAAGCAGCTCCAGAATAAAAAATGGGATATTTCCAAGCTGGAATATTATCATGAACCAGTGATGGACCGCAAAAATAAACAGGCCCAAGGAAAGCAACAGCCAATATCTTTCGTGCTTTGTCTCTCTTGACAGCTTGTAGCTAAAATATACTGCCAGCAAAAGGGCAACCGATGCACTTATCGACAATACCTCATTTATCGTGCTCATAGTAATAACCTCCGTATTTTCCTTCTTTTAAGCACCCTTATTTAAATTACTTTCTGATGACATTAAGGTTACATTGGCATAACATTTATATATGACAATGCTACCCTCGCCTGAGAGGTGAATCACATGGAAAAAGAAAAGATAGTTGAGATGGCAATCATAATCCTGATAGTGGCTGCGGTAGCTTTTGGGGCAATAAGGATATTTGGTTTGCTTGGAGCAGACGCCCCTACAGCCAGCGCTGTAAAGGATACAACGGAAATCAAGGTCTCGGCATTCAGGTTCGGATACAGTCCTGAGGTCGTCACTGTGAGCAAGGGCGACAAGGTAAAGCTGGTGATAGACAATACTGACACGACGCATGGCATAAGGATACCTGAACTGGGGCTTGCAGGAAATGAAGTAATAGAGTTTACTGCTGACAAAACCGGTGAGTTTACATGGTACTGCAATGTGATGTGCGGCAGCGGGCACAGCCAGATGAAAGGCAAACTGATAATAAGATAAGAGGGCCTTAAAATGAAAGCATTACTTGCAATATTGCTGTTAGGATCTATAATCCTCAGCGGGTGCAGCCAAAAACCGCAGGTCAAGGAATTTGTCATGGAGTCGTATACGGAAATAATAGATGAAAAGTACTATCCTAAGTTTTCGCCAAATGAGATAACTGTGAACAAAGGAGATACCGTAAGGATAAAGATAACAAACACCAAAGGAACCCATGACTTCAAGATAGATGAGTTCAATGCTTATACCGAGACTCCTCTTAACGAGCAAGTTGCTGTCGAGTTTGCCGCTGACAAGGCAGGATCATTTGAGTATTACTGCACCAAGCCAGGACATAGGGCAAACGGACATTGGGGAACACTGAAGGTCACCAGCTGAACCGATAGGGCAATGCTTTTTTTGGACAGACATTTATGCATTCACCAAGCTCCATGATTTAGCATAGGAGATGGGTCAGAATGTCCTAATTTCTATTGTTGGATTTCTCAAGCACCTCAAAAACGTTTTTGACGAATGGTTTTCCGGCCCTTTGTGTCCTAGAGATCATAGATAGGCAAGTGCCAATAAAAAATCCCAACCGCTAGCCGAGCTGCGGGGTATGAACCCAAGTCTTGAGCAATCGCACCATTCATTGTTGATGTAACACTTGCCCATAATTTCAATGACATCCAAGCTCATCTGGCCGATTGAAGGAAAAAGAAAGACAAAGATGAAAAAACAACTTCGACTGCGATGCCTGCGCCATCTATTGATAAAGGGAGTGAGTAATACGCCGCTGGAAAGAGGATCAACGATAGGACAGTATCTTTTTCCTTTAGTTGCATATCTATCTCTTTGTTGTAATAAAGTTGTAGAATAAAGCAAACAACCATCCAGACAGGATAGCGATTATGGTAACACCGCCCAAACCTGCGAGTATATCATTTATCGTTGGAGCTGCTATCCCTGAGATCTCGAGCCCATGGAATAAAGCCCTTGCCAATCTGAGCGAAAAATCCGGAGCTAAAGATACAATAAGTGCGCATGATAATGAGAAAATCGCTGAAACACCTGCAAGGGATAATGCAACTGTGTTTGGGTCAACTTTTTTTGCCATAGGCATATCATGATGGCCTGCCTTTTTAAATGTTGCGGCGATTGGTAAATAGCTGGCTTAAACCAAAGGTTTTTTAATAGATTTAAGGTTAACTAGCCTTATTATGGTAAAAATCACCATAAACAAGGAACGGTGCAAAGAGTGCTCTTTTTGTGTTGCCGTATGCCCTATAAAACTTATAAAGATATCTTCTAAATTAAACAAGAGGGGATATCATTACGCTGAATTAATCGACGATAAGAAGTGCACCGGCTGCGCACAATGCTACCAGATGTGCCCTGATATGTGCATTACGATCGAAAAATGAGAATGTTGTTAAACTAATAGGCAAGCCAACAATAATGCTGAATTGAGGATTATGATACAGCCAACAATAATTGTTGGCGTGAATAATGACAAAGCAACTGATGAAAGGAAATGAAGCGCTTGCTGAAGCTGCTCTTCAGGCAGGCTGCAAGTTTTATGCAGGCTATCCTATAACCCCTCAGAACGAGATACCTGAGTATTTTGCAAAGAGAGGGCCTGAGCTTGGCTGCCAGTTTATCCAGTCGGAGTCTGAGATTGCTGCAATCAATATGATATTTGGGGCTTCTGCTGCTGGATTTAGATGCATGACTTCGTCAAGCTCTCCGGGAATATCCCTAAAACAAGAAGGGATAAGCTATATCGCAGGAGGAGAGCTGCCTTGCGTCATAGTAAATATGGTAAGGGGAGGGCCTGGGCTTGGCAATATAAGGGCGTCTCAGGCTGACTATTTCCAGGCTGTGAAGGGAGGAGGCCATGGAGATTATCATATGATAGTCATCGCTCCTTCCAATGTACAAGAGATGTATGACCTGACCATGAACGCTTTTGACTTTGCTGATCATTACAGGAATCCGGTGATGATACTTGGCGACGGCATAGTTGGGCAGATGTTTGAGCCTGTCGAAATAAAATCGTATAAGCCAGTGCTCAAATTGCCTGCAAAAAATTTCAAGCTAGATGGATGCGCTGGAAGAGAGCCAAGGATAGTAAGGACACTTTTACTTGCTCCTGCTGATGCTCTTGCCAAGCACAATGAGCACCTTGTGCAAAAGTATGAGCGCATAAAAAAAGAGCTATGCCTTCATGAAGAGTATATGACTTCTGACGCTGAAATTGTGATTGTCGCTTATGGGATAACTGCAAGGATCGCCAAAGGAGCCATCGAAAAGGCAAGAAAAGAAGGAATCAAGGTTGGGATGATAAGGCCAATCACTGTGTGGCCGTTTCCTTCTGAGGCTATAGCCAAATCTGGTGCAAAAAAATTCCTAGCAGTAGAGATGTCAAACGGCCAGCTTGTTGAGGATGTAAAACTTTCCTTGTTTGGCAAGCCGGGAGTATCTGTCGAGCATTTTGGAACCGGCGGGGGATGGTATCCATCACCCAGCAATATCTATGATAAGATAAAGGAGATAATATGAAGCTTGCAATGCCCCAGTCACTGAAGAACGTCGGAATCTATTATTGCGCCGGCTGCGGACATGGAGTAGCCCATCGCCTTGTAGGTGAAGTGATAGATGAACTGAGGATACGCGAGAAGACAATAGGGACTGCGCCTGTTGGCTGCGCTGTGCTTCTCTACAATTACTTTAATTTTGATATCATCGAATGCGCGCATGGAAGACCTCCTGCTGTTGCGACAGCGATGAAAAGACTCATGCCTGAAAAGATAATCTTTACATATCAGGGCGATGGGGATCTTGCTGCCATAGGAACCAACGAGACTATACATGCTGCTAACAGAGGGGAAGGATACACTGCAATATTTGTTAACAATGCTGTGTATGGGATGACAGGCGGCCAGATGGCTCCGACAACTCTTCTATCGCAGAAAACAACGACTTCGCCTTTTGGCAGGAGGAGTTCGGTGGAGGGATTTCCTCTAAGGATGTGCGAGCTTCTTTGCACACTTGAGGGGCCAAAGTATATTGAAAGAGTGTCGCTTGATTCTGTCAAAAATATCATCAAGGCCAAGGCTGCTGTCAAGAAGGCTTTTTCCAACCAACTGGAAGGGAAAGGATTCTCGTTTGTCGAGATACTTGCGCCATGCCCGACCAACTGGAAGATGACGCCTGTTGAATCGCTGGAATATGTCAAGAAGATGCAAAATTATTTTCCACTCGGAGTGTATAAAGATGAGTGAAGAGATAATATTTTCAGGATTTGGAGGGCAGGGGGTTGTCCTTGCTGCCAATGTTATCGCCCAGACTGCTGTCTATGAAGGTAAAAACATGGCTGCGATGGTTTCGTATGGCGCTGAGATGAGGGGCGGGACATCAAGCTCTACCTTGATAATTTCTGAAAAAGAAATTTATTCGCCAGTTGTGGAACATCCGTCTGTTGCTGTTGTGTTAAACCAGCCTTCGCTTGATCTTTATGAGCCTCTGGTAAAGAAAGGGGGGCTTCTAATAGTAAATAGCAGCCTTACTGACAGAAAGGCTGAGAGGAAGGATATCGATGTAATCTATATTCCTGCTACTGATATTGCCAATACCCTGGGCAATGTGAAGATAGCAAATATGATACTTGTCGGCGCTTTAGTCGCGAGGAAGAGACTCGTAAGCATTGAGAATGTTCTTTCTATACTGCCGAAAGCTTTTCCGAAAAATAAACAAGAGTTTGTCGAGATAAAC
>DASRUK010000029.1:0-2348 GCA_035655475.1 Candidatus Nanoarchaeia archaeon | reverse complement strand
GCCGATATGGGCATGGGCAAAGTAGATGCAGTGATATGCTCGTCTCTAGAGTGGTTTTATACAGGAGAGACCCAGAGGCATTTTGCTTCTCTTCTTGCATCCACCTTCAAGGCGAGGATTCCTATCATCAGGGTGCCTGGTGCGTGCGCCGGAGGAGGGACTGCGCTTTGGACAACTTTGCGGATGATGAACAATTCTGAGCTGAACAACGTGCTTGTAATAGGGGCTGAGAAGCTCCTGGGCCATACAAGAAACAGCGAAAAAATCACAGAGGAATTCAGCATGGCTGCTGAGAGCTGCTGGGAGCAGCATGAAGGGATGAACTTCCCGGCAGAAAACGCTCTTGCAGCACAAGCTTATCTCAATAAATATCCTGAAACAACCATGGATGACCTTGCACTTATCAGCCAAAAAAATCACGAGAACGCATATCTAAATCCAAAAGCATTCTTTTATGGAAAGAAGGTGGGGCTTGATGAGATAAAGAACTCACCCATCGTGACAAGCCCTCTAAGGCTATTTGACTGCAGCATAAGTGTAGATGGGTCTGCTGCTGTACTGCTTACCAAAGATAAGACTGATGTAAAGATAGCTGGCTCTGGATACTGCGCTGATTATCTTGCTCCTTTTGAAAGGGAGAGCCTTACATCATGGGAGGGTGTGGTGACTGCAGCTAACCAAGCTTTTTCTAATGCAGGCATCGATAGGGGAAGCATCGACTTTGCAGAGGTCCATGATGCATTTTCAATCGTAGAATTACTTGCATATGAAGATCTGGGGTTTTGTAAGAGAGGAGAGGCGTATAAGTATATCCGGGATGGTTATTTTAAGATGAATGGCAAGCTGCCGGTCAATGTTTCTGGCGGGTTAAAAGCAAAAGGACATCCTGTATCCGCGACAGGGTTGGGTATGATATATGAGATGACAAAACAGATGAGAAAAGAAGCAGGAGACAGGCAGCTTTCTCATATAAATTATTCACTTTCCCATAATATTGGAGGAGCTGGCGGAAACACTGCCTGCCATATACTCAAAAGAGTAGGAGGGTAAAATGAAAGGAAAAATCGCTTTGATAACCGGCGCCGCAAGGGGCCTTGGAAAAGAGATGGCACTTGTTTTTGCAGGTGAAGGATGTGACATCATCATCAATGACATCGAGCCTATGAAAGAGACTGCGCTTGCCACTGCGTCGGAGATTGCAGCAAAAGGCGTTAAATGTGAATTTATCGCTGCAGATGTGTCTAATTTTGAGAGCTGCAGGGTTTTGGCAGATAAGATAAAGGAAAAATTTGGAAAGGTCGACATACTTGTCAACAATGCAGGCATAACCAAGGACAGGACCCTTAAAAAGATGACACCTGAAGAATGGTATCCTGTGATAAATGTTAACCTTAACAGCCTTTTTAACGTAACAAAGAATGTCCTTGATATTATCCCTGATGGCGGAAGGATAGTGAACATATCATCTGTGGCTGGCATATCTGGCAACTTCGGGCAGACAAACTATTCATCTACGAAAGCAGGAGTCATCGGCTTTACAAAATCCCTGGCAAAAGAGCTAGGGAAAAGAAAAATCACTGTCAATGCAATCGCACCTGGATTTATCAAATCAGACATGACTGATAAGATACCCATGGAATTACTATCCAATATAATCGAACTTATCCCTCTTAAAGAGATAGGACTTCCAAGAGATGTTGCAAATGCTGTAAAGTTCCTTGCTTCTGACGATGCAAGATACATATCAGGGATGGTCATCAAGGTCGATGGGGGACTTAGTTTTTAGATGAGTGAAGTTCCTGTTGACAGAAATACCCGTTGGGAATGCCAAAGATGCGGCGAGTGCTGCAAAGGCATGATACTGTCAAAGGAGCGCAATCTTTCTGTTTATTCAGGAAAAGGAGCGGTTTGCAGGCATCTTACAGATGGCGGCTGCTCAAACTATAACCAAAGGCCATTTATCTGCAAGCTATATCCTTTTGTTGTCAATCTAGACAAGGCTGTTTGTAGAGAGGTTTTTGACCCTTCAATCTCTTTTTTGCCTGAAAATTTAGGCATACATTCTGGATGCCCGGGCTATGGGAAAGGGAAACGTGTTTTTGGGAATAGATCATTAACCAGGAGTTTCTCAAGATTAGGAGAAGAACTTGCACTTAAAGCAAAGAAAAGCCTGGAAACAGGCGAAGATATATCCAAATTTATCTAAATGGTAAGTATTCAGTCAGCTAGCAAATGAAATCAGATTTTCATAGACATTTTTCCCTTGCTGATTCCATGTTTCCATTGCCGACATCACATTTCCAATAAACCTTCTGCCATTTTCATTTCTTATGCAGCCCATGAGCTTT
>DASRUK010000028.1:0-3547 GCA_035655475.1 Candidatus Nanoarchaeia archaeon | reverse complement strand
GGGCATTGAGGGAGTTGGTGGTTATTCGGAAGATAATAGGTTCACTGCGCAATAAAAAGGGAGCAAGAATAGTAGAAACTATAATGACAATGATAACCACGTGGAGACAAAGAGGATTAGATACATTTTCTGAGCTAAGAGATTCAATCTGAGCTTACCTTATACGAAAAAATCGACGGTAAAATAGTAATCATCCGGCGGTGAAAAAGGCCAATATCGCAAAAATGGCTAATTTCTCGACGAGAAAACGGCATCTCAACATATGATAAATCCAGCACTTAATCTATCAGCGGCTTTCCATATTCGCCGTCAAAGCCAGGCCGGACAGTAATCTTTCCCTGACGGTTATCAAGAATAGCCTTTGCAACTTTTCCTTCAACGACTTTAGCGATGTCCTCTTCTGCTGCATATAGAAGAACGCTTGATTCATCGCCGAACTTTTGCATCAGGTCATTATAGACCTTCCAGGTCTTTTTTGAGGCTACAGGCGACTTTATCATCGCCGAGATTATATCTGAGAGAGGGATTATACTCTTGTAGGGCTTTGCATCTTTTGGTACAAAACCTTCCGGCCTGTCTGCCAGCTCCTCAACCCTATGCAAGACCCCAATGGTCAACTGCTTTCCACACTTTGGGCAGATGTTGTTTACTTTCTCTGAATGCTTGGGGGCCATACAGATATGGCAGTTCCTATGGCCATCAAAATGGTATTTGCCATAGTTAGGGTCGACCTCTATCGTCGAGTCGAGGCCTTCTTTTGTCCTCAGGGCTTTTATGAGAGAATCATAGGTTAGATCTTTTAGGTCAAAAACGGTCGCTTCCCTTCCTATCCTCCAAGGCCAGAAAGAATGAAGGTCCGACGATGACACCAAAGAATATCTATCGAGCTGCGAAAGCCTCCAGTTCATCGCAGGGTCGCTGCTGAGTCCAGTTTCGAGTGCATGTATTTGCTTTTCCTGATCACCAAAACAATCCTTGACCGAGTCAAAACCAGACATAGAGCCGAACAAAGAAAACCATGGAGTCCATATATGGGCAGGAATTATCTCTATCTTATCGTCTATACCTTTCAAAGCCTCTGTGGCCTCTATGCAGGATTTATTAAAGATAGGCCTGCCATCATAATCCACCCTTCCAAGGCTCTGAAGATAGCTTGTTATCTGCGACGAAGTCTCTATGTCTTTTGCCAGAAGGACAAGGTGGACCCTCCTGCCTTTGCCTGCCTGGCTGTACACCAAAGAGATCTCTGTCTGAAGGATGAATGGAAAACCGCTTTTTGTCCTGAGGATACCTGTCCCATCCTCTGAGAGGCTCTCTTTTATCTCCTCTATCCATTTTGGATGGGTAAAATCGCCTGTACCAAGAAGGCCAATACCCTTTATCCTTGCATACTTCTCAAGGTTTTCTATAGTGAGGTCTTTTGATGTAGCCCTTGAGTGCCTAGAATGGATATGAAGATCTGCGATAACTTTCATCAGGGAGGGTAATTTTGGTCGGTATAAAAAATTTGTGATTCGCTATTATAACTCTTCAGTAGAAATATTTATATACTCTTTTGCAGGTATAACCCAAATATGGATAAAAAGTTTATCGTCCTTACAATCATCCTTCTTATCATATACGGCTGCTCGACAGACAAGACCATTCCTGTTGTAAGCAAACCTTCTGTACAGCAAGACTCACCTGGTACAAAGCTGCCCATTATAGAAGAATCAGATGCTGTAAAGCCGGTCGCTTCAAATCCAACCGCTCAAAAACCTGCTGAGAATAAATCAGCCCCAAAAGATACTAAAACATTTACCGTAACTATCCAGGAACTTAAACTATCGCCTCAAGATTTGACGATAAATAAAGGCGACACAGTGATATGGAAACACGAAGATAGATGGGAAACAGACACAAAGCATTACCTGACTGCCCATTCAAATGAGTTTAGAAGCCCTGTCATGAAGTACGGCGAGACATTCAGCCATACTTTCAACACTCCCGGCATATACACCTATATCGATCCGATACATAAAGACAGGGACCTTCTTTACGGCAAGATAATCGTTGAACAATAAGGTTTAAATATCTGCATCATGTGACCTCTACTATGGCCCAAGATATCCTTGATGAGCTTTCCTCTGACGATACCAGAGAGTTCATGCGTGACTTTAACGAACTGATACGAGTTTATAACGGGATTAAAGATGAATACCGGGAAGGCAGCAAGTCTATCGACAAAGATATTAAGGAATATGACAGCGTCGTCAAGCTTTTCAACTCAAAATACAAAGGCATAGAGATAAAGTTCACACATGCCAAGATGGGCTTTTCCATATTCCTTAAGGAAAAAAGCGCTAAAGATGCATTCACAAATGCTGCCTCAAGGTTGAACGGCCTTAAGGATATCGGGGCAAACGAATTTGGCAAGGCTTCAGTCGATGAAGAAACAAAATTTACACGTGAGCTTGGCAAGGTCAAGGATAAGATTTTCTTGTCATTTGTCGGCCAGGAAGGAGATTCATTTGTCCTTGAAGACTGCAAAGGCAGGGTTACACTTGATTTTGATGAAGGCATATGCAGCGAGAAGTCTCCTCAATGCAGGCTTTGCTGCTATTATGCGGTAAAGGATGGGATAGGAGATGAAGACGTCTACAGCAGACTATGCGCCATGGGATTTGGCGAGCAACCTCTTTTACAGAAAGTCAGAAAATTCCTGCAGAAATTTGACCCAAAGCTCAATGAGTAAGTTTTATTAATGCATGGCAATTTATTCTTGATCATGAGATGGTTACTTAGGTCAAAGATCCACAGAGCGACTGTTACCCAGGCATGCACAGATTATACCGGAAGCATAACGATAGATAAGGAGCTTGTGGAGAGATCTGGACTTATACCTGGAGAAAAAATACTTGTGTCAAGCATCACATCTGGAAACAGGCTTGAAACCTATGTCATCGAGGGAAAAACTGGCGAGATATGCATAAACGGAGCTGCTGCCAAGCTTATAAAAAAGGGAGAAGAGATAATAATAATGGGCTTTGAACTTTCTGACAAGAAAATCAAGCCGCAGATAATCCTGGTAGATAAAGGGAACAAATTTGTGAAATACCTTTAGTGCCTGTATTTTAACCACAACTTCTTGAAATAAGGGAGAGATAGGGTCGAAATCGCAAAGCCTAATGTAGGGACAATCGAATTGATGAAAGGATTTGGGAGGGCTGCCGCATAGAAGAACAGGACGATGGTGATATAAGTGAGGGCAGTGATTATCAACTTTCTTGAAAGGCTTGTCTCCCAAGCTTTGTCCAGCTCTACTTTTCTGTTCCTTTCTTCGATTGAGATTACTCTTTGTTCTAACTTGTCCATGGATCCTTATCAACAGCCTGATTATTTATTTGTTTTGGTTAAATATAGAATTTTTATAGTAAATTAAATTGAATATTTCTCATTAAATGGAATAAGAGATAGAACTTTTTGTTTGTTGTACCAAAGACTTCTGAAGAATTTCATAATTGCCCTTTCCATTTCAGGAATAGTAGGATAAAACCAATTGCCAACA
>DASRUK010000027.1:0-11792 GCA_035655475.1 Candidatus Nanoarchaeia archaeon | reverse complement strand
TGTTGGCAATTGGTTTTATCCTACTATTCCTGAAATGGAAAGGGCAATTATGAAATTCTTCAGAAGTCTTTGGTACAACAAACAAAAAGTTCTATCTCTTATTCCATTTAATGAGAAATATTCAATTTAATTTACTATAAGGGTTTGTCTTTTTGAAACCCCTTACCTTTATCTAACACTCTTAAGGCAATGAATTCTGAATAGTCTCTAGCTCCATCTGGAGTGTAGGTAACATTTTCAGGAAATCCAGAGACATAATCTGCTCTAACTATAACATTTCCTTCTGGTTGAGCTTTTAGGCTGTTTTTTGCTAGATTTGTTATAACTGTATGCAAAATTGAAGGTGCAGTCAAAAAATCCCTATGCTCAAAATCGATGTCTATCCTTCCGTTTGAAAGTGACTGGATTGTTCTTAGAAACTTGCCAAAGTCCTGCCTTTGAATGAGATCTGAAGAATTGCCTAGTAATACTATATCATCAAGGTTACATAGTAAATAAATTGTATGTGCAATATGTAGAGCATGCTTTGCATAATCTGAATAGGGAGGTAGATTCCCAAAGCCATTACACACATTGTACATCGCAGAAAAATCGTGAGCAAGCAATCTTGTTACCTGAAGTCTTTCTTCCTTACTCAATGGATTTACTAGGGTTATATTCATATTCATCTCAGGAACAGTCTGAGCGCTGTTGCCTCAAGTGAAAGATTATTATTCTGTATAAAAAAGTATCTGCAAGCATAACTTTAAAAACTAAATATTTCTTCTTGTGAGTAATGATAGAGACTATGGCGAAACCCTATTCTGAGGGTGAAGTCAGGAAAATACTGAACCCAATAGTCGAGAAATGGTTTTTTTCCAGGTTCAAGACTTTTTCACTGCCGCAACTTTATGGAGTGATGGAGATACATTCTCGCAGGAATATACTAGTTAGCGCTCCAACTGGCGCGACAAAGACCTTGACAGGATTTCTTTCAATACTCAATGAGCTGGTCGACTCTTCTGTAAAGGGGATACTTGAAAACAGGGTATACTGTGTCTATATCTCTCCGCTAAAGGCGCTAAACAATGATATCCAAAGGAATCTACAGGAGCCTCTCAAGCAGATAGAGGAGATAGCTGGAAAAGAGTTAGGCATAAGAGTTGCTGTCAGGACAGGAGATACAGAGACAAAAGAAAGGGTCGATATGCTTAAGCATCCTCCGCATATACTTATAACCACGCCTGAGTCGCTCGCTATCCTTTTGTCTTCCATCAAGTTTGTGGAACATCTTAAGCACGTCGACTGGTTTATCTGCGACGAAGTGCATGCTCTTGCTGAAAACAAGAGAGGAGTGCACTTATCGCTATCAATGGAAAGGCTGGGGGCTCTTTCACCCCATATGGCGAGGGTTGGGCTTTCTGCTACAATATCTCCTCTTTCTGAGGTGGCTGAGTTTCTTGTGGGCTATGAAGATGGAAAGCCACGGGACTGCAAGATTGTGGACGTACAGTTCTTAAAAGAGACTGACCTTAAGGTTGTCAGCCCGGTAAAGGATCTGATAGGGGTTGAGCATGGCCTTATGCATCACTCCATGTATGTGCTCATCGATAAGCTCATCCAGGAACACAAGACGACGCTTATCTTTACGAACACACGAAGTGCAACTGAACGTGTTGTGCATCACCTTAAAGAAAAGTTCCCGGCAAATTATTCAGAAAATATCGGCGCTCATCATGGCAGCCTAAGCAAGGTGCACAGGCTGGATATTGAGACAAGGCTGCGTGAGGGAAAACTTAAGGCTGTTGTTTGCAGCACTTCGCTTGAGCTGGGCATATATATCGGATTTATCGACCTTGTAATATGCCTTGGCTCGCCAAAGTCCGTTGCACGTGCGCTCCAAAGGATAGGAAGAAGCGGACATAGGCTAAGTGAAGTGACAAAAGGAAGGATAATCGTCCTTGACAGGGATGATCTTGTTGAATGCGCTGTACTGCTAAAGGATGCTGTTGAAAGAAAGATAGACAGGATACATATACCGTCAAACTGCCTTGATGTCCTTGCACAGCAGATAGATGGCATTGCCATACAAGAAAAGATCCATGTTGATGATCTCTTTAAGCTATGCAAGCAGTCTTATTGCTATCGTAATCTATCAAGAGATGACTTCATGCAAGTCATTGAGTATCTATCCGGCAAATATATCTCACTTGAGGATCGCTTCATCTATGCAAAAATATGGTATGATGAGGAGACTGGGATGATAGGCAGGAAAGGAAAGATGGGAAGGGTCATCTATATGACTAATATCGGCACAATACCTGAAGAGGTCAAGGTCGCTGTAAAGATTGGAGAGCAGACTGTTGGCTACATCGAAGAAGCGTTCCTTGAAAAGATGAGAACAGGAGACTTGTTCACTCTTGGAGGCAATGTGTATGAGTTCAAATTTTCAAGAGGGATGGTAGCTCAGGTCAAAGCTTCAGTCAGCAGGCCGCCGACTATTCCCTCATGGTTTTCTGAGATGCTTCCACTATCATATGACTTGGCTATCGATATAGGGAAATGCAGAAAGCTCATATGTGAGAAGTTCTGTGTAGGGAAGAGCAAGGAGGAGATACTGGATTTTATCAACAGCTATCTTTATGTGGATAAGAACGCTGCTGAGTCTATCTATAACTATTTTTATGAGCAGTACAACTATGCGCAGATACCTTCTGATACACGGATAATCGTCGAACATTGGACTGATGAAAAAGGCAAAAGGTATACGATATTTCATTCTCTTTATGGGCGTCGTGTCAACGACTGCTTATCTCGGGCTGTCGCTTTTGCAGTGGGAAGAACACAGCATAAGGATGTGGAGCTAGGCATAAGCGACAATGGCTTTTATGCAGGAACCACAAGCAGGATAGATGTAATGAAGGCATTCAAGCTCATCAAAAGCAGCGAACTCTATAAGGTCATGGAGATGGCAATAGACCAGACAGAGGTCCTCAGACGAAGATTTAGGCATTGCGCTGCAAGATCCCTTATGATCCTTAGAAACTACAAAGGCAGGCAAAAGAGGGTCGGAAGGCAGCAGGTTTCTTCCACAATATTACTAAGCGCTGTGCGCCGTATTTCTCAGCACTTTTCTATCCTGAAAGAGGCCAGGCGAGAGGTGCTTGAAGACCTGATGGACATCGAGAACACTCGCAAGGTTATCGAAGGAATCGAGCAAAAGAAGATAAAGGTTGAAGAGATAAACACCACGCTTCCTTCGCCTTTTGCCTTGAACCTTGTGACCCAAGGAAGGACTGATATCATGAAGATAGAAGACAGGGCTGAGTTCTTAAAGAGGATGCATGAGATGATACTGGCGAAGATTTCTTTAAAAAAGAGGTAATTTTTTATAGTTAGTTCTAATTGAGAGTTGTATGATAATAGGCGTCACAGGAGTGTTTGGCTCAGGGAAAACAACCGTTTCAAATATGTTCCTGAATCACTGCTATCTTATCATCAATGCTGATGAAGTCGGCCACAGGCTCCTTAACAGAGAAGATATCAAGAAAAGCGTTGTCAAGCAGTTTGGCGAAGGTATCCTTACAGATGGGCTTGTTGACAGGAGCAAGCTCAAAGAGATCGTGTTTCATAACTCTGAAAAGCTAAAAGAGCTAAACAAGATGCACCCTGAGATAATAAAAGAGATAAAAAGGATGATAAAGGAGAGCGGCGAGGATAAAGTTGTTGTTGACGGCGCTTTACTTATCGAGGCCAAGGGACTTTCTCTTGTCGATAAGCTGATAGTGGTCAAGATAGACAGGCACGAACAGATAAGACGTGCCTTAAAGAAGGGAAAATATAATCGAGAGGAGATAGAAAATATTATCAAATCACAGCTTTCGCAGGAAGAAAAGCTTAAATATGCTGACTATGTTGTGGATAACTCAGGGGATTTGGTAAATACCGAAAAACAGGTAGAAAAAATCATTGAAGAGCTAAAATGAGGTTTATAGATAATACCCTTATTCTTGATAAGGAGATAAATGAGTTGGATAGATTTGTGCTTAAATTCATTAAGGTTCTTGAAAAACATACAGATTATGTTATAATCAGCGGGTATGTTTCCATATTGCTTGGAAGATCCAGAGCTACTGAAGACATTGATATTTTCATCAAGCCAATTTCTAGAGATAGTTTTAAGAAGTTATATGACGACCTTATCCGGGCCGGATTTTGGTGCCTTAATGCAGAAGGCGCAGATAAGATATATGCCAACTTAACCGATAAGATTGCAGTAAGATTCTCAGAAAAGGAAAAAGTTATACCTAATTTTGAGGTAAAGATAGTAGGCAATGTCTTGGAAGCTGATGCCTTCAACAGTAGAATTATTGCAAAGTTAAATATAGGTGATCTAAAGATTTCATCGCTGGAGAGACAAATCGCATTCAAAAGATATTATCTTGGAGATGAAAAGGATATTGAAGATGCAAAGCACATTGAAACGTTATTTAAGGATAGGCTAGACATCTCTCTGATAGAGAACTATAAAAAAATGATTGAATCTTTTAAGAAAAAATGAAGTTAAAAAGCTCAAAAGATAATAACAAATCGCGTATGGAATTTGTCAAGTATTGGGCAGAATATGTCAGGACCCACTCTGACAGAGAATGGTCAAAACAGCAGAATGTACTTATCAACTCACAAATCCAAAGTGCAAGGGCTGTAAAAATGACGCGCGAGCAATATCTAAGGATAAAGGGTGAACTATGACAAAACTAGCAATCTACCCAGGAAGCTTTGATCCGATAACCAATGGCCATCTTGATATCATAAAGAGGGCTTTAAAGATATTCGACAAGGTGATAATCGCTGTCGGTGAGAGTTCTGATAAGAAATACCTGTTTTCTGCTGAGGAAAGAAAAGACATGATAAGGAAGGTGACAAAAGGCCTGAATGTCGAGGTTGACCATTTTTCAGGACTGCTTATCGATTATGCAGCAAAGAGGAAGGCAAACGCCATAGTCAGAGGGCTTAGGGCTGTTTCTGATTTTGACTATGAGTTTCAGGCTGCTTTGATGAATAGGAAGCTGAATGAGAATATTGAGACAGTGTTCATTATGACTAGGGGAATGTATAGTTATCTTAGCTCATCCATTGTCAAAGAAGCTGCTATGCATGGGGCAAAGCTTAACGGAATGGTTGCCCCTTATGTTGAGAAAAAGCTTAAAGGGAAGTTTAGATAGATTCGCCAACAGCTGCTTCTGATTCCTTTGTTTTTTTAAGATATATGTAGATTATACAGATATCGGAGCCTTTTGCTATTGTTTTCTTAAGCACGACCTTGCTGTATCCCAGGTTTCTTGCGGTCATCACACCACATAACGCAGAGGTTGTTGCACACAGGCAAGGAGCATGCTTTACCGGTTCGCCAAAGGGGCACTTTGAGTTTTTTAGTACAATAACATCTTCGTTGCTTTCAACGACTGTGAAGTTTCCGCCAATTTTCTTCTGGCTGTCTATAAGGGATTCAAGAACCTGGCGGTAGGTAAGCTTGCTTGTGTTATAGAATCCCCTATACTGCTCTTCTATGATCTGGGCTGTCTCAATAGCTGCTTTTTTCATCTTTTCCTTGGATTTATCATCTTTTAGCTCCTTTGCGAGATTTACCAGATTAGCATCCAGGTAGTTCTCCTTGTTGAGTATTACAGGAACAAACCAAAGCTTTGCCATACCCAGCTGCTTGAAGTCAACTTTAGCTTTAACCTTGATGATAGCCAGGTATTTTGCCACTGTCATCCTATTGATGCTTAAATAGTCTGCAATATCAGAAGATGTCACCCCAAATGGGCTGTTTTTGATAAATTCAACGATTTTTGCTTCTATTTCTGGATTCAGCATACCACTCCCTTGCATCAGTAGAGGCTGGACTTATTTAAAGCTTATGTTTATTGATTATTGATGATAGCGAAAGCTTTATATATTTGCTAGGTGGTATTGATAATCAATACCTTAGCGGTATAAAAGAGGTGAGAATGACATGGATAAGAGAATAGGCAATTATTCCTTCATTATAGGAGTAATCGTTGCAGTGGTCCTGGGCGCATTCAGTTGGGATGCTTTACAGCCTGCTAAGCCATACCTGGCATCGTTGCTGGTTTTAATGGGACTTGCAGTAGGATTCCTAAATGTCACAGGAAAGGAGACCAAAGAGTACCTGCTTGTTGCAGTAGTGCTAGTCATTGCTGCAAGCATGGGTGGTGCGAGTGCAACCTTGGGCGGCGTACAGTATATCGGAAAATACCTAAGCGGAATATTTACCCAGGTCTTGGCATTTGTCGTACCTGCAACAGTTGTTGTTGCACTTAAAGACATTTGGGCTCTTGGACAGAAATAAATTATTTATTTTTTTATTATTTTCTCACGTTATGTTTATAAATAAAAAACAATTCTTCTAATACCCAACCGGAAAAACCCGAACAGTTCTTGCAACATCAGACGATATGAGGCGGGTTAAGGACTTGGTTGCAGAACAAATAGATCAATCTGCTGAGGAGATAAGCGCAGAGAGAATAATAGCACCCAGACAAGGCGGTTATATGCCAAGCGATTTGGGAGAACTCACTGTATCTCCAGGCAATCATTTTTATATGGTGAAAGGTCGTTCTTGGCCTAACTTTGTCCAGGTTTATATAGCAGATGGGGCAGCCTATGTGGGAAGGCCTCCCTCTTCACTTCGCAGGCTTGGCCTGGAACAATTAGCAAAAGACTTACCGCAAAGACCCATCCTAGTAGAATATGAGGGGAAACCATTACTGGCTATAACTAAATCCCCATCGGGTTCTATAATGATGATTCCCTATAAGAAAAATACTTTGGCACTTCCAAGCTTGCGCATTTAATAAAATTAACCCTTGCCTGGATCCATACCTTTTCCCATAAAAAGGATGTTTCCGGCCTCTTTCTGCTGGATTATAAAGATAAACGGATGATCCGCCCTGAAAGTTATCTCTCTTGGTGATAGGTTTGAGTTAAGTTGAAGGCTTCTTGCAAGGTATACCTGATAATTCAGCAAGCTTATCCAAAATATGGAGCGCTGACCTTAAAAAAGTAACCTCTGGCTATTTCATCGGGTCCTAATCTAGAATCCAAATCCTTTGATGCAATCCTAATGCCTCTGTCATCCCAGGGGTTTTTTCCGATCAAGGTAGAGTCAATAGTAATGAGATAACAAATACCCCCCATATGAATATGCTCTGGATCTATCTCTTTTGAAGCCACATAAGAGCAATCGTTGCAGACATAGAATGATGGACCGTGATTTGATTGGTTTATCTTTAGTAATGACCCTTGCCTAAATTGGCGAAAGTTTAGTGCAGTTATCTGCTCTAACAGAAGATCGTGCGGGGCTGCAAGATAATTAAAGGTCTTCTCTGCCCTACCTGATATACCAGCAGGTTTATCCATATTGACAGCTTGCGAAGTCGATAATATAAGCTTTCTGTCGTTTAAATTATCAATTCGGCGAACCGTCTGACAGAAATTTAGGCTAAAAAATAACCGAATAGACGGAAAAAATAATTATTTTCTTATCAATCTATCAAAAGAAATATCCATCTTCTTTACATGGAAATCCATGGCTTCGTTCCATGACTTTTCGATATGATCATAGAATTGAATATGTATCGGTGACTCTAATAGCTCACTTTTTTCTGGCTTTATCTCATTTCTATCAAGCAATTTGGTTTCCATAGGGTAAGTATAATGTGCTTCTTTATTAAGTTTACTCAAAACAAGCTTGACAAAAGGTTATATGCTTTATGAGCCAACAATAATGATGCAGACGGTCAAAGCTTCGCTTTGCCCTATGAGGGTACTCCGACGAAGCCAACCCTCCCCCTCATCTGCATCATTGTTGGCTTTTGACAAGGGTAACGAAAGAATACGCTAGTATCTGTTTGCATTATCCTGTTTGGTCGATATCAGCCAAAGAATGAAGTATCAACTGCTGACAGCTTTTGCACATGGCCTTTAGCCTTTCGTCTTCTGTCGCGTTAATTATCTGTGAAAGCCTATCAAGCATCTGGCGAAAGAACCTTAACAGGTCACCCTCAAGGAAGTTCGCATTCTTCATGATCTCAAACATACTTTTTCCCTGATAGCAGGGATGGACAAGCGCTGTCAAAGGCAGCAGATTATGAAACCTTTCATCCTTATCGTCCATCTTCCTTTTTAGCTGGTTAAGGAAGTGAGATGGACAAGTCTTGTAGAACTCTGCTTTTTCCCTTTGCTCATAAGACAAGGCGGCAACGACAAGCATTATCTGGTATTCATTAAGGTCATAATAGAAATCTGTTGCAAACAAATCTCCTGTCAGTATCTCATCACCGTATATCCTTGCGCTAAACTCGCCTTTTTTTGTAAGGTTTTTGTCCTTGACGAAGCCTGCTTTCTCAAGCTTTCGTTTTATATTTTCAAAGCTGTTTCTTATCTCACCTATCTTGCCATTCTGGTAGGTGTAAAAGCTCATCTCAAGTATTTTTTCTATCTGTGCATCATTATGGTTTTTTATGAGGTTAAGGACTGTGTTTACGGACAGCTTGAACTGAGAGATTATAGGTTCTGTGTCTTTTCCGGTAATCTTTTTTAGCTGAGCGTATTCAAAATCCCTTCTGTTCATCATGGCATAACAGTAGCCCTTTGTGTCGATTCCCCTTCTGCCTGCCCTGCCTGCTATCTGGAAGAATTCCTTTGCATTCAAGGTCCTGAAATTTGCGCCGTCAAACTTCCTTAATGATTTGAAGCAGACTGTCTTTGCAGGCATGTTTATGCCAACGGCAAAGGTTTCTGTAGTGTATAGTACGTTGATCAACCCTTTTGAGAACAATTCTTCGACAAGTTCCTTTATTATCGGAAGGAGGCCTGCATGGTGAAATGCTATTCCATATGGAAGACATTGCCTTAATGCCTGCGTAGATTTTAGCTGCCTTATCTCATCTGGCGCTGACTCAAGTTTTTTTCTTGTGATTTGGCTGATAGTTGGATTGATATCAAAGACCTTTGCCCGGGCAAGCTCCAGGGCCAAATCCTGGCAGCCCTGCCTTGAAAAGTTAAAGAAAAAGCAAGGCAGTTTATCTTTGATGTCCTTTAGGAGCTCAATATGATTTGGCGGCCTTGTCCTTGTCCTCTGCCTTTGCCTTCCCATCACATAACGGTAATCAGGGATGTCTTTTACCTCTCGGATATCTTCCAAGGTGGTTATGCCCAGCTCTGAGTCATAGAAGTGTATATCCAGCGGAACAGGCCTTTCATCGTGGATGACTGTCTCAACGTTGTGGCCTTTTATCTTTGAAATCCAGCCAGCAAACTCTTTTGCGTTGGGAATTGTTGCTGACAAGCAAAGGAACCGGATATGACTGCTTGAGAAGATTATCGATTCTTCCCAGACAGTGCCTCTTTCTATGTCGTTGATATAATGTATTTCGTCAAGGACGACATAAGAGACATCCTCCATGATCTCTTTGGTTATAGCCATATTTCGGTAGACTTCTGTGGTCATGATGACGACCCTTGCCCCGGGGTTAATCGAAGTGTCTCCTGTCAGCAAGCCTACTTTATCTTCACCATAGGATTCACAGAATTCCTTGTATTTTTGGTTGGAAAGGGCTTTTATCGGTGCTGTGTATATGACCTTGATGCCTTTTTGGACATCCCTGCAGATTATGTAATCTGCTATCAGTGTCTTTCCTGAGCCAGTTGGTGCGGAGACTACCACAGAATGGTTTTTTTCTATCGCTCTTATCGCATCTTCCTGAAATTTGTCCAGGACTAGGCCTTTAAATTCCATCTTAGTCGAAATGGTCCTCATAGCAGAAATCTTTTCTTTGGTAGGTGCAGCTGCCACTGTCTTCTATGACATGGATAAACTCCCTTAATAGGCTGATAATCTTTGTGCAATCAGAGCATCTTCTGAAGTTGGTGCCGACTTCTATGTTGAACTCTTTGTCGCTAACCTTTAGGAATTTTACAGGCGTTTCTGTAAGCGTGTTTTTGTCGATATAATCGATAAAGCGATTGTCGGTTATCTTGTCTGAAAGCTTTAGTTTGAGAAGGCATTTCTTTGGGGCCTGATAGCTCACTATCTCTTTTCTAATATGCATGCACCTGCCATTTTTAAGCAGGTTTTCGGTATCTTCTTTTCTTTTTTTAAGATGGTCTGGCAGCCTGATGCTTCCATCTGCGTTGAATCCTATCATTAATCAAATATGATAGATAGGTTGTATAAAAGGGTTTACCTGGGACCATATCTTCCAAAAGATTCAAGTAATCATAGCTCCTGATAGTAAGACCATACCTTTTCTTAAAGTCTTCTTCTGCATTTTGAATACCAAGCCTTCTAAGAACCCTGAGGGTAGATATTGATTGACCTAGTGCATACATCCTGACATGCATAGGATATTCCTCAAAACAAGGAAAACATTCCCTGAAGTGAGCAGAAGCTTTTTGTATTATCTCCGGCAAATTATCACCAAAAGTGCTATCTTCTTCATATTGCCTATCTATTGTATCCTGCACATCATAAGCGTGAAGGTCTTGTATTAGTTGCTCAGGAGATGATGAAAAGGCTCTGTGGAGATCCTGGTATCTTGCCTTTCCCTCAAAAGATAGCATCAGATAGTCAAAAAGTTTCAAGCGTCAAAAACCACTTAACCGTCATGCCACCAGTCTATAGCGACTGAAAGGAGCGGTGACTGGTGGTTTTTGACAAAAAGCTTACGAGACACTAAAGCAGCACCAGGCGGAAGAAAGGGCAAGAGGGAGGTGAGCTACAACATGATAGAGGATAGCCCACTTCCAGTCGGCAAGGCCTGCTCAGTCCTCAATGTAAGCAGGGATGCTTTCTACAGCTGGCTGAAGAATCCATACCAGAAACCACATGACCTTGAAACGACAAGGATGATCCATGAGATAGCTGCTGATTTCCCCAGATATGGCTATCGAAGGATCACTGCCGAATTGCATAGGCGTAATCTGATTGTCAACAACAAGAAGGTTCTGGGCATAATGAGGCAGGAAAACCTGCTTTGCAGGGTAAAGAAAGGAGTTCCCACAACCACAAACTCGGCACACTCTTATCCGCTTTATCCAAATCTGGTGAGAAATATCCAAGCTACAGGCTTAAACCAGGTGTGGGTTTCTGACATCACATACATCGAGATAGGGGATGGATTTGTATATCTTGCGTCAATAACAGACATATTCAGCAGAAAATGCGTTGGCTGGGATTTAGGCAGAAACATTGATGCCCAATTGGCATTGAACGCCTTGAATATGGCTATCATGAACAGGAAGCATTTGGGCTTGTCTGGCCTGATCCACCATTCGGATAGGGGTGTTCAATACGCATCCCATCTCTATGTTGACTGCCTAAGACAGCATGGGATTGCAATAAGCATGTGTGAGTCAGGCAATCCAAGGGAGAATGCCTATGCAGTTGGCAGAAAGAATTTACCACCTTTTATAGAGAAATTGTAGTTAAAGACAGTATTTAAAAATAAAACCTCAAGATTCTTTGCTAGATGAGGCCAACATATAACTATGTCTATCAGCAGGTGGCAAGAGAGGGGCCGACATATTACTGGAACCTTTACCAAGGTGAAAGGGTAACCCAGTCGATAAGGATGCCTCCCAACGGCCAGGATCATTTCAGGGAGTTTCTTGGCGCACTTGAACAGAGATGCCTGGATGTCCTGGCAAGGTATCCAGTTAGAAACGAGGTCGTTTTCGGAAAGGAAGATTTTACAGATCATTTGCCTCTTAGGACTATAGAAATG
>DASRUK010000026.1:0-3910 GCA_035655475.1 Candidatus Nanoarchaeia archaeon | reverse complement strand
GAAGATACCTTTCACAAAAGAGCAGATGACAGAGGCAATAAAGGAAACCGTAAGGAAAAACAAACTAAAAGCTGGTTACATACGCCCACTATGTTTCTTTGGCTATGGTAAGATGGGTTTAAATCCCGAAGGTGCTCCTGTTAACTGCATAATCGCAGTATGGCCATGGGGAAAATATCTTGGGGAAGAAGCAGTTAGGGTAAAGACCTCGGATTATGTAAGGATCCATCCAAAAAGCACAGATTCAGAGGCAAAGATATGCGGTCACTATGTAAATAGCATATTCGCTTCAGTTGAAGTAAAAGACAAAGGATTTGACGAAGCCTTATTGCTGGACTACGAAGGAAATGTTGCAGAAGGCCCTGGAGAAAATATATTCATGGTAAAGGATGGAAAATTGCTGACTCCAGCATTAGGAGGCATCCTCAAAGGCATCACAAGAGACTCGGTTATAAAGATTGCAAGAGACTTAGGCATGACTGTAGAAGAAAAGACGCTAAAAAAAGAAGATATCTACAGTGCAGACGAAGCCTATTTCACCGGCACAGCAGCAGAGATAACAGCGATAAAATCATTGGACAACAACAATGTTGGAAAGCATGCACCAGGACCTATTACCCTAAAGCTAAGGGATGCCTTTATGGACATTGTGCAGGGAAAAAACGAAAAATATAAAGACTGGCTTGCTTATGTTTAGTTATGAAACTTCCTTTATTTATCGCAAACGCAGTAGGCGCAGTCCTTCTTTTTAATTTTTTGATAAATCCGTCGATAACAGGTTTTGCAGTGGCAGAAGATACAGGATTTGGTCTTGCAAGCCCTCTTGGATTTTCGATAGCCTTTATCGTAGTTGTCATAGCATTGGATGTTTATTCCTATGTCAGAAGCAGGCAGAAAGCCTAGATTTTCACTCCTATTTTCATTAATTCACCGTATAGCCTGTGGTAGTTTCTTTGCTTATGATCAAAGAAAAGCGCTTGTATACCTATTCTCTTTGCAGCCTCACAATTACTCATGCTGTTGTCTATAAACAAAACTTCGTTGGCAGTAACATCAGCACGTCTCAGCCCCTCATAAAAAGGTTTCTTGTCTGTTTTTAATGCCATTACATCTTCAGATGTTATCATGTAATCAAACAGACCATCAAATCCATAATTCTTACTTATCGCATTCATTCTCTCTTTAGTATTATTGGTTATTATTCCAAGAAAATATCCTTGTGCCTTTATTTTCCGTGCAATCTTTGTCATTTCCTGATCGATAGGAGCATTTGAAAAAGCTTCTTTTCTCATGTCTTTAAACCGGGCATAGCTCATAGAAACTCCAAGCGCAGAATAAAACGCTCTCCAGCTTTCATCCAAGCTTATTTTGCCTATATACAGATCCCACACTCGGCCGCTTTCCTTATAAGCCCTAAGAACAAAATTATAATCCAACCCCAAACGTTTGACGACATTTCTTGATGTTGTCTCTACTTCAAACTCCATCTGTAGTAAGAACTCCATCAAGATCAAAAAAAATCGCTTTTATCATGTAAAAGTGGCAGGCAACCTGGAAATGGACAGCAGGAAAAACCTAAACGGTTTGCCTTGCCATTTCCTTGATTCCGCTACCCTATAAGCATCAACATCAGAAGTAAGCGTTGCTCCATTCCTGGCCTGGCGCGGTTCCTTAAGATATCAATCCTACAGGACAGAATCTCATTGTCCATGTCAAGACCGATAAGCCTTCCTATGCCTCTTCCCAGGCTCTAGCCCCGTCTGAAGCGTATTTACGGTAACAGGAGAGCGCTAACCTCCCGGCATAGCCTGCCAATACTGTAAATATAAGGCGTTTTTTAAGCTTTTCTAAAATAAAGAAAAACCCTCAGTAAAAATCTGGCCTCAATCTGGATTTTATTAAACCTTCTCTTAAGGAAAAATTTATTAATAATAATATTGTTTAAATTTTGATGAAAGCTTCACTTACTTTTTTAGGCACAGGACAGGGATCTCTTGTCATCGGAAAAAACCACCTATCATCAGGAGGCATTGTCCTTCAGGTGGACGAAAACCAGTTCTGGCTCGACCCAGGCCCAAATGCATTAAAAAACGCAGCAGAAAACAATATTAACATAAGAGCCACAACAGCAATCCTAGTCTCTCACGCTCATCTTGGCCATTCAAATGACACTAATGCAATAATCGATGCCATGACCTACTCAGGCTTTGACAAAAAAGGAGTTCTGATAGCAAGCAAGAGCGTTATTAACGGCAGCAATGATTTTCCGCCTGTATTGCTCCCTTACAGCAAAACACTTCTTGAGCGATATATAGCTATGGAAGCAGGCCAGATGGTAGGCATAAATGACATAGAGATTAAAGCCTTAAAGACAAAGCATTCAGACCAAGATGCGATAGGCTTTAAGTTCTTTACATCAAATTTCATACTAGCATACTCTTCAGACACCAAATTTGCTCCAGAGCTGATAGATGAATACAAGGGCTCAAACATCCTTATCCTCAACGTGCCAAGCATAAAAGACCCAAAAGCAAATCTCTGCATCGAAGATGCGATAAAGATAATAAAAGAGGTAAAGCCAAAGCTTGCCATTATCACCCATTTTGGTACAGACATGGTCAAAGGCGATCCCCTCTCCCTTACAAGGAACATACAGATGGCTGCAGGAGTTCAGGTGATAACCGCAAAAGACAGCATGGTGATAAATCCACTTTCTTATTCAGTAAGCCAGCGTATCATACCTTCCAAGCAAGAAGAAAAAAAACAAGAATTGCCTGAAGTAAAGCCAAGCGACGAGGCAGAGCAAAAGGTCCTTGAAAGTGATATTCTTCTAAAAGACATCATTAAAGAAGAGCAAAAATAATGGCATAGCCTAAAAAGCATCCTGCAGTAAGATAGGGCATCGCAGGATAAAACTTATCCTGTTTTCCTTTGATAAACAAAAAGAGCAAAGCAGCGCTGACAGCAGCAGTTATCACCAAAGTCTTGAGAAATCCAACAAGCACGATATCAGTAAGCATCAAATTTTTCATGACAACCCCTGAAAATAGCAAAGGAAATCCTATATCTCCTCCGCCAAGTATAGCAGTCCTCATCTTGGATTTCCCCGGTCTTTTGCTGGCTTTGGCATTATACTTTCCCTTTTTATAAGGAAGCATCAGCCCTGCAAAAACCTTTGACTCTGTCTGGAACTTTGCCATAGTTATCATATGCTTTATCTTAAAGACAGCGATAAAATCATAGGCAGATATGATGATCAATAATATGGCAGCAGCAGTGACGCTCATTATGGGAACAAATATCGCAGCAAGACCGCCGTAGATAAATATCTCAGTCACATTATGGATTATTGAACTTGGCCTAAATATCTTTAGCCATGCAAGCCCAAGGCTGATAAGAAAAGCGATTGTTGGATTGATAAAAGCAGAAAAAGCTATCGATAGCGAAATGACAACAGCAGCAAAAAACCATATCTTCCAAAGAAAAACCTTGCGAAACCTTACCAGGACAAGCACAAGTACTGTCCCTATCAGTATTGAACTGAGTATAAATACATAAGAGCCAGCTTCCTCAACAGGCGGCCTTTCGATCTCATACGGCAAGCTGATAAAAACAGGCTCGCCTGATTCAGCAGTCGCCTTGTGGTCGATATAAGCATTGGTCACAAGAAGCCCCATCACCTGTGCTACAAAGAATAGGGTGACAAGAATTATTGTCACCTTTAGCGTATGCTTCATTGCTTGGTCTAGGACTCAGTGGTATTTAAAGTTAATGAAGATTATTTCTCATGTGTTATCCCGAAACTATTTCCCTACGGTGAGTTTCTTTGGAGTATGAAACTCACTAGAGGGAAGCTTATGGAGACTATTAGGCGTAAGAATGAAGGATGGACAACATACCAAGCAAGGAA
>DASRUK010000025.1:0-13146 GCA_035655475.1 Candidatus Nanoarchaeia archaeon | reverse complement strand
CCAAGCCAGTCCTGGCAGATCCTGTTTGCCAGCGTGGTCTTCCCGCCGTTTGGAGGGCCATAGAGCCCAAGCTTTATCTGCTGTTTTTTCCTGAAAATATTCTTTAAGACTTTGTTGATAAATGTTTTAATGATATTTACTACCATAGATTCCCCTTTAACTTAATGTTAAATTCTTTGGGGGTTAGTATATATATTTTGTGTTTTCTAAAAAAATCAGGCGCTATCCCAGAGTTCCTACCCATTCACCAATATAATGAGTGAGGATCACTACAACAATTGCAATCAGCAGGTGCTCAAAGACCACGCCAAAAGGCTTTACTTTCTGCTGCTTTGCCATGAAATAGCTGAACACTATTATCAGGCTTAAGCCCCATATCACGCTGACAATAATCGCTGCCGACAATTCGAATAAAAGGATAGGGACTATAAACGTAAGAGAAAAGATGAACTTAAAGAGGAATGTTGCAATGGTTGCTTCCCATATCTCTAACTGCGAGTGCCTGTTTTCAAACTCTTCAGAAACATGAATCCCTAATGCATCGGACATGGCGTCAGCGATAGCGATGACAAGGATTCCACCAATCACTGCAATATAGGAATTGGTGCCTGAGTGCAGGCCTACGATCAAGCCTAATGTCGTGATTATGCCTGAGGCAAGGCCAAAGCTGAAGCCTTTACGGATTGAGATTTTCATCACATGAACAAGTAGAGGCCTGATTTAAAAACTTTTTTGCTTCAAAGATAATTTAAAAAGCAGCCTTTATTCTTTTAAGTCAATGAGACCATCAAAGGAATTTTGCCAGAGGCTCCCGCAAAATCCACAATATCTCTCTCTTGCGGCTGGGCAATCTGGACAGATGCAGGAATTAACGGAGACGATTAGCCAAGAGATGAATAGAATACAGGAGTGGATTACTAAAACGAATCATGTAGGTGGCAAGTGGGGAGAAAAACGCTCTTATAGAAATCATTGGATCCCAAGCACAGGTAACCCGACACCTCATGGATAAATACAGAGCGGCTATGAACAGATATCTTGAACAATATTGCCCAAGCTATTATTCACAGAGAAATGGATAGGTTTGACAGCAACCTTTAAATAACTCTTTTATCTAAAACTTAGTTATGGATGAAAATGTCAGGAACGATATCATCAGCGTCCTTAACGATGCTGCCGACATACTTACAGCCGAACAAGAGAGGGATGCCGCCGACCTGATAGAGCTTTCTAACCATACAATACATAACGCTTCTATTTTCCAGGATGAAGATAGCATAAGCGTCGCCATATTCATATATGCCCTGAGCAAGGTCATCGAGAGGCGGGAAGGGCAGCTGAACTACGGCTTTATCAGAAAGATGATAATTGCAGCAAGGGATGACATCAAATCCGAAAGAGCTGACCTTTTTAGGAACAGCATGAAGAAAGCTTTTGATTTTATCTCAAGCCTCGACAGTAAGCTAAAGCTTTATGTTGAGGAAGTGATAAAACAGGCAGAGATAAGGAAAGGCAGCAAATTATATGCACACGGAATCTCGCTTGCAAGGACTGCTGAGATACTGGGGGTAAGCCAGTGGGAGCTTATGGCCTATGTCGGAAACACAAGGCTTACCGATTCTGCCGGCGGACTTTCAGTCAAACAAAGGATTCTTTATGCAAGGAGCCTTTTTCGATGAAAGCTATAGTCTTTGATTCAGGGCCGGTGATAAGCCTTACTGTAAACAACCTTCTTGGCCTTTTGACAAGCCTTAAGGAAAGATATAATGGATGCTTCAGCATAACTGACAGTGTCAGAAAAGAGCTAATAGAGAGGCCGCTTGAGACAAAGAAATTCAAATTTGAGGCTTTGCAGGTATTAAGATGCATTAAATTCGATGTCCTGACAGTGCATGAAAGCCCAAGAGACCTGACAATAAAACTTTTAGACCTTGCAAACAAAGCGTATATCGCAAAAGGAAACTGCGTCCAAGTGGTGCATTATGCTGAGATGAGCAGCCTTGCTGCGGCAATCCTTAATGAGGCAGATGCTTTTGTAGTTGATGAAAGGAACACACGGCTTTTACTTGAAGAGCCGGAAAGACTTGCGGAGATACTTTCACGAAGGCTTCATACAGAGATAAAGGTAAACAAGAAAAACCTTGATGAGCTGAGGAGATTAGCAAAGGGAATAAGGCTTATAAGATCAGTCGAGCTTATCACTGTATCCTTTGAGATGGGACTTCTTGACAAATATGTTGTTGACATACCCAATGCAAGAAAGACTTTGCTTGAGGCTGTGCTTTGGGGAGTAAAGCTTAACGGCTGCTCTGTTTCTGAGGAAGAGATCGATGAAATACTTAAGATAGAGATCAATAGCCGTAATTAACTTTTGCCTTGCCTGCAAAAGATGCCATTGACGGTATCTCTCTATACCAAGAGGCACCGTTTCTTATCAAGGGAATATTGACAATCTCAAACTCTCTTAGCTTGTCTGGGTCAACTATCTTTGGGTTGTTATCTATCAACATCTTTTCAGTGAGATAGGGATATAATGGCTTATAATGCACTAATATATTTTGCAATTTCTCGTTGGGCCTTGCCTGGTGAAGAAGATAGTCAGGCTCCTTTTTTGCCGCGTCGTTTATCTCTATTATGGGAATAAATGCTTTGTAGGGACCTTCGATCTTTTTTATATCCCAAAGCTGGTTTGCTTCTGCTATCTTACACCATGGAGTTTTCCACCTTCCAGCTAACTTCTCGATGTCAGTGTCTGGTTTGATAATTTCCGCCGGACTAAGAAGCTTTATGCCCTGAGCATACTCTATCTCACTGAATACCTTGGAGTTTAGGCAATGCCTTAGAAGATCTTTATAGCAGTCAAAAGCTTCTCTGCTATCTATCTGAAACGGCCTGTTTTCATATATATAGCGCCTTATCTCAGCTGCGTGTTCATGTTTATTTTTGCTGGCATAAGGCCTGCAAAAGACACCCTGCGGCTCATATGGATAGTCAGTCCAATTTACCCATTGATGATCAAATGTAAGGTTTGAGTTGTACTGGAAGCCATGACGGCTTACTATCTCACACCACTTATCCCAGAAATCCTTTTTTCTTGTCAACTGGCTGTGGGCCCATTCATGGACAACTGTGCCAGCGTCTGTCATCGAATCCTTGTAATACTCCATCTCTTTTCCTGCTGTGCAGGTTGCCACATAAAGGGCATCTTTCCAGCCTGGCAGAAGGTGGATGTCAAGCCCTCTTGCAGAAGCTACAAGTGCAGGGTTGCATCTATGTATCTCTCCTACAATATTATAAAAACGCCTTAGCATATTTGGATCGTAAGGAGAATCTATCCTTAGGTTAAATCCATATTCCTGCTCTATCATGCGCTCAAGAGAACCTTCGTCTCTGGAGTCATTTAGAATCTGGGACGCTTTTATCTGGTCTTTTGTAGGTTTTTCCTGGGCTGGAATAGGACTAGCTAGACTTAAAGTTAAGGCAGAATACAACAGAAACCTTCTAGGGTTACCAGGCATCCGGTAGATGTTTAGCAGAAGCTAGGGATAAAAATGCTATCTTTAACTATTAAGGAAATTGTTTTAAAAAAAATCCGAAACCGCTGGCCAAGCTGCGGGGTATTTTTTTGATCTCAAATTGAGATATCGCAGCAAGCTCTCGGAGCATCAGTTTGAGCAATCAACTTTCTAGAAAACCTTAAATAAACTCAGCCATTACTTTTCCATGTGGTAAAGGGGCAGGTAATATCTGGAGAGTTTGGCAAGATCCTGATAAGGCAGAAAGCAGGCGAGAGGATAGAGCTTGGCGAGCTTTTGGTCGGAGAATCATCTGACAGCAAGATACTGCTTCAGGCGGTAAACCTGCTTTATGGCAGCCAGATATCTCAACAAAACCTTGAACTTATCTCAGGAATAAACCTTGAGGAAGGGCAGGATGCTTCTTTCATGGAGCCTGAGCTTAGGAACTATAACCTTGCTGTGCTGAAAAATCTTATCACACTTAACGGTGATAATGCAAGTGTCTGTAAAAAACTGCCTGCTTTTTTCTCCTCGGTAAGGGAGATTCGGAAAGAAGATCTGTCTTTTTTGGTAAAGCCGAAGAACCCTCTCTTTATCGGAAACCTTAGAAGCGGAAGCAAGATGATGGATTTTCCCATATATCTTGACGGCGCTGATGTATTCTCCCATCATGTTCTTGTTCCTGCCACAACTGGCAGAGGCAAGAGCAACATGACCTCAGTCATCCTATGGGATGCACTAAGCAAAGATTATTGCGGAATACTGGTGCTTGATCCTCATGATGAATACTTTGGAAGGAACAAGCTTGGGCTCAAAGACCATCCGATGAAGGAAAAAGTGGTTTATTACACTCCAAACGAGGTTCCTGTCGGCCAGAGGACGCTTAAGATAAACCTTTCTTTAGTCAAGCCTCATCATTTTTCAGGTGTTGTTGACTGGAGCGATGCTCAATTGCAGGCACTTACGCAATATTTCAGGGAGTTTGGAAATGATTGGATAGAAGCGATAGTCTTGGACAAGCCTTTGAAGGCTGACTTTTTTGAAGGGACGCTTGCTGTTGTCAAACGAAGGATAATGAGCCTCCTTGATCTTGAATTCAATGGCTCGCAGCTGTTTTCTAATGGCGTCTTTGACCTTAATGCAGGAGAGACAACGATTACAGACATATGCCATGAGCTTGAAGAAGGGAAAGCAGTGATAATAGATACGTCTGATTTTTCTGGAAGCGTGGAGATACTTATCGGGAGCCTAATTGCGCATGAGATACTGGGTAATTATAGAAGGTTTAAGATGAAAGGCACCCTTAGGGAAAAACCGGTAGTATCTATAGTGCTTGAAGAAGCTCCAAGAGTGCTTGGGAAAGAAGCGCTTGAGAGAGGGCCAAATATATTTTCAACCATCGCTCGTGAAGGAAGAAAGTTCAAAGTCGGGTTGTTTGCCATAACCCAGCTGCCTTCGCTTATTCCCCGTGAGATATTGGCGAATATGAATACAAAGATAATCCTAGGAATCGAGATGAAACCTGAAAGGGAAGCTATCATCCAAAGCGCTGCACAAGACCTTTCTGAAGATGATAGAAATATAGCGTCGCTTGACAAGGGAGAGGCTATAATCAGTTCTAATTTTGCAAAGTTTGCAACACCTGTAAAAATTCCGTTGTTTGAGGATTTTGCAAAGCTTTCCAAAAAAGAAGAGGTCAAAAGAGACTTTGGAGGGCTTATAAGGTGAAGTTTGCCCACATCGCTGACTGCCATATAGGCGGCTGGCGCGAGCCAAAACTTAGAAATATCGGAGTGATAGCTTTTGAGAGGGCAATCGATACATGTATAGAAAAGAATGTTGACTTTGTCGTTATTGCGGGCGACTTGTTTAACACCTCGCTTCCTTCTATCGAGCACTTAAAGCCTGTGGTCGCCAAGCTGAAAGGGCTTAAAGACAAGTCTATCCCTCTTTACATCATCGCAGGCTCGCATGATTTTTCTCCGTCTGGAAAGACGATGCTTGATGTGCTTGAAAACGCAGGGCTTGTCATCAACGTGGCAAGAGGGGAAGAGGTTGATGGCAAACTTAGACTGCTCTTTACTGTCGATCCTAAGACAGGGGTGAAGATTACAGGGCTTCTTGGCAAAAAGGGGGGCCTTGAGAAAAATTATTACGAGTGCTTGATGAAGGATGAGCTTGAATGCGAGAAGGGAGAGAAGATATTTCTTTTCCATTCGCTGCTTTCGGAGCTTAAGCCAAAAGAGCTTGAGCACTGTGACAGCCAGGCTTTGAGCCTGCTTCCAAAGAACTTTAGCTATTATGCAGGAGGGCATCCTCACTTTGTCAAAGATGTTTCTATCGAAGGATATGGAAAGATAGCTTATCCGGGACCATTATTTCCTAACAACTTTAAGGAGCTAGAAGAGCTTTCGTGCGGAGGCTTTTACATCATCGACGACGGCAGGATTAAGTTTGAGCAGATACAGGTTTTTAATGTCTTTGCGATAAAGATCTTATCAGACCACAGGACACCCCTGGACATAACCAACGAAATCCTTGAGAAAATAAGGGGGCAGGCATTCAACGACACTATAGTCACTATCAGGGTGTCAGGCAGCCTTGAAAGTGGAAAAACATCGGATGTAGATTTCAAGACTATATTTGACAGGCTGTATGAAAAGTCAGCTTATTTTGTGATGAAGAACACCAATGGCCTTATCGCCAGGGAATTTGAGGAAGTGAAAATCGATGCAAGGGACGTTGAAGATGTAGAGGAGAAACTTATCTCTGAAAATATAGGCCAGGTAAAGGTCGAAGGGATGAATGATGAATCAGCTATGACAAAACACCTGATGAAAGCGTTTTCTATGGCAAAGGATGAGGGAGAAAAGGTCTTTGACTTTGAGAGAAGGATAAAGGATGAAGCAGGGAAGATATTAGAGCTAATCTAACTTTAAGTAAGAGATGTTATCTTTAGAATTCTTTGAAAAGTTAACCGATATAGGCTTATTAAAGAGCGGGCCGTCTAAAGCCAGCGTGTGATATTCGCCTTGCTCGCCACATAGATCCATACCTGTGTTCTTGCAGATCGAACGAAGCTCCAGAAGTGTGTTTTTATCCAGCTCTTTTCCAAGCAGGCTATCGTCTTTAAACCAAGGCTTTTTTATCAAAGAGAAAATGACCTTAAATTTCTTGGATAGCAAACGGTTTATCAGATATTCCCTGTCTTGATACCATAGGGGTGCAAGCACTTCCATCTTTGACTTTTTGCTGCATTCTTTTATCCAGTTGGGATGGCCTGCTATCTCTGATATATCTCCAGTAACAATGGCGGCTGCTTCTGCCTTTAATGACTGTATCGCTTCCTCATAGCTTTCTTTGTAAGGCTCTCTTATCGTCATCTCTTTATGAGGTATACCTATAGCTTCTGACTGCAGTTTAATAAGGTGCAAAGGATGTGCAAGAAAGTTTGGCTCGTCTGGGACAAAAGTGACTAACTGAGTTATCTCATAACCTAGCAATCTTGCTTCGTATAAGGCGAGGGCAGAGTCTTTTCCACCTGTCCAGCAGACAACAGCTTTTTTCATTTATTTCAATGATTTCCTTAGAATCTCGTTCACTTCTTTTGGGCTTGCTTTTCCCCTTGTCTTTTTCATGACTATACCTACGACAAAATTTAATGATTTCTCGTTTCCTTTCTGATATTCTTCAACTGCCTTTGGCGCTTCTTCTATCGCTTCTTTACATACCTTTTGAAGCTCTGTAGCGTCAGAGACTGCTTCAAGGCCTTCTTTTTTTACGTATTCCCTGATGTCAAAGGGAGCTTCAACAAGTTTTTCTATAAGCCTTTGGGCTACGTTTTCTGTTATCTTCTTTTGCTGAACAAGGGTCAACAGGTCAATCATATGTGAGTCTTTTATTTCAGTCTCGCTTAGCCTCTTTTTGCTAAAGTTCAACACCCTTGCAAGCTCTCGTCTTATCCATTTTGCAGCAAGCTCTGGATCTACTGCTGTACTCACTGCTTCAAACATCTCTGCAAGCTGCTTGTCCTTTGAGATAACTTTTGCCATCTCTTCTGTTATGCCATGCTCCTCGGTAAATTTCTTAAGCTTTTCATGGGCAAGCTCGGGCATATGCTTTTTTATCTCAGCTATCCAGTCTTTGTTTAGCTCAATCTTTACAAGGTCAGGATCGACGATATAGCCGTAGTCTGCCTCTGTCTCTTTCTTTCTTAGTGAGAACGTGATGCCCATCTCTGAGTCCCAGGCTCTTGTCTCCTGGATGAGAATTTTTCCTTCTGCATGGTCTTTCTTTTGCCTTGCGACTTCATACTTTAATGCCCGCTCTATCTCTTTAAAGCCGGTTATGTTTTTTATCTCTGATCGGATATAGCCGCTTTCTTTAATAGAGATGTTTGCATCTGCTTTGATTATGCATGAATCATCATGGATTTCAAGGTATTCTAGAACGGTGATGAGCTGTTTCATGAAATCCCTTGCTTCCTCTGGGTTGGTCAGCTCTGGCTTTGTAACTATTTCCACCAATGGATTTCCGCTCCTATTGTAGTCAACCAAGACAAACTTTGAATCTCTCATGCCTGAAGGATGGATCAAAGCTGCCGGGTCTTCTTCCATATGAATCCTTGTAAGGCCTATCTTTTTTCCTGACTCAAGCTTGATGTGGCCTTCTATTGCGAGCGGAATTTCATACTGCGAGATCTGATAATTTTTTGCCATGTCCGGATAGAAATATGATTTTCTTGAGAAGACAAGGTCAGGTGATATTGTTGACCCTGAGGCTAGTGCAAGCTTTATTGCAAACTCGACTGCTTTTTTGTTGAGGACTGGTTTACTGCCTGGCATTCCTAAACAAGTTGGACAAGTGCGTGAGTTAGGTATATCACTACCCTCCCTTGGACACCCACAGAACAGCTTTGAAGCGGTCTTTAGTTCTGTATGGATCTCCAGGCCGATAACTATATCTGTTGTAAACTCAGCCATGGAACAGACCTCCAAACCTTGGGATGCAGATTATCTCCAAAATTCCAAACTTGAAAAAATCAGAGGTTGTTGCAGGCTCGACCAGGAGGCATGTGTCGATGCCTTCTTCTGTTCCGCCTAAGGCAAGAACTGGCTCTTTTTTTACTGCTCCAACGTCTGCTGCCATGAGAGATGCTTCCACAGCTACCTTTGTTCCTTCTGAGATAAGCTTTAGCGTTTCTGCGATAAGAACATGGGGAGTATTTGTCTTAAACTTGGTCGAGATGGATTTGCTGATTCCGCTAAAGGCGTGAGTGCATCTTACAACTTTTATCCCTCTTTTAATCAGCTCAGCCTCGTTTTTCTTGAACTCTTCAAGCTCTTCTTTATATGGAACAGCTTCTGAATAGGTGACTGCAACAATTTGAATGTCTTTTGCTTTTTCTTTTAGTTTTAAGGCTGACTTTCCTGTGGCTGATGCAATGATAATCTTTTTTATGCTGTTAGTATTTGCATATGCTACTGCCAAGTCCAAAGCTTTGTCTGTGTTATCTTTGCCTGGCTTGTCAAAGTAGACTATGGTTTTTTCTTTGAATGTCATTTTACACTCTCCAGATGAGAGCCTGCCTGGATGAGAGTCTCTTCCTTTAGATGGTCTGCAATAAGCATAAGGCCGACAGGCATCTTGCCGCTGTTTACGCCAATTGGAATACTGATATGGGGAAGGCCTGCAAGATTTGGGCCTACTGTAAGGATATCTGCCATGAAATTTTGAAGAGGCGTGAGCTTTTTTATCTCGTCAAATCTTGGTGCCACAAAAGGCATCGTCGGGCTTGCGAGAAGGTCGAATTTTTTGAAAGCTATTTTGTACTCTTCAATAATCTTTGTCCTGATTTTTGCTGCCTTTATGTAATAAGCGTCCCTATAGCCTGCCATCCTTGTAAATGTTCCAAGCATTATCCTTCTTTTGCTTTCGCTTTCAAAATAAGCGCTCCTAACTTTCGAGAAATATTCATTAAAGCTTCCTTTGACTTGCTCTGCTGCGCCGTATCTCATGCCGCAATACCTTGCAAGATTGGTGGATGCTTCGCACATGGCCAAAAGGTAATACGCAGGAAGGCCATACTTTTGCGTGAGCGGAAGGGATACTGTTTCGACTTTTGCTCCCTGGCCTTCGATGCAGCCTATAGCATTTTCAACCTTGTTTTTTACCTCTTCATCGATGCCTTCGCCAAATGCTTCCTTGATTATACCAATCTTGAGACCGCTAACATCTTTATCCAGAAAATCAGAGTATCTTGGGACAGGCGTGTCTAGCGTCGTGCTTTCGTTTTCATCAAATCCGGCGATAATTTCTAGCATCAGGGCTGCTTCTTCAACTGTTTTTGCAATAGGGCCTATCTTGTCAAGGCTGTTTGCATAGTCCATAAGACCATACCTTGAGACTCTGCCATATGTCGGGCAAAGGCCTACTACGCCACAGAAGGATGCTGGGCAGACAATAGAGCCGCCTGTGCTTTGACCTATTGCAATATGCTTGAAGTTTGCTTTTTTTGTAAAACCTGCTGCGCCGCCTGATGAGCCGCCGCATGTCCTTTCTTTGTCTATAGGGTTAAGCGGGACTTTCAGCCCTTTTCCAACGTTAGTTGAGAATGAGCCAAATCCAAAAGCATCCTGAGCGGTCTTTCCTATAATTATTCCGCCTGCTTCTTTTATCTTTTTTACGACTGTCGCATCAAAGACTGGCTTATAGCCTTCAAGGATACCAGAGCCTGCTCTTGATTCAAGGCCTCTGACGCAGATAGAGTCCTTTATCGATACTGCAATGTTTTCAAGCCTGCCTGTGCCTTTAAGCGGCTCTTTATCTATTGCGTTGAAGTAGTGGTATTCCTTGTTAATCTTCTCTGTCTCAGCTATTATATCCTTAATTTCCATATCACTTTATAGTTATCTTCTTTATTATGATGTCCTGCAGAGGCTTGTCCCCTGGCCCTGTTGGCGAGCTGCCTATAGATCTTACTATGTCCATGCCTTTTATGACTTTGCCAAAGACTGCGTGTTTATCATCGAGCCATCCTGTCGGAGCTAATGTTATGAAGAATTGTGAGCCGCCTGTGTTTGGGCCTCTGTTTGCCATGGATAAGATGCCTTCTGAGTCGTGCCTAAGCTCTGGATGGAACTCGTCTTTAATTGTGTATCCTGGGCCGCCTGTTCCGTCTCCGTTTGGATCGCCGCCTTGCACCATAAATCCGTCGATAACCCTATGGAATTTTTGGCCATTGTAGAATCCTTTGTTTGTAAGATCGATGAAGTTTTGGGTTGTAATGGGTGCTTTGTCTGTATACAATTGAATCTCAAATGTTCCTTTTGTTGTATCAAATACTGCTGTTTTCATATTGCTTACTCCTTTGCAGCCAACTATCAATATAATTGCCAATGCCAAAATTATCCTTTTCATATCTACACCGCCATAGGGCCTTTGAAGTAGCCGTCTTTTTTTTCCTTTGCGTTTGCCAAAGCCTCTGCCTGAGTAAGGCAAGGCCTGGTCTTATCTTCCCTCATAAAGTTTTTCAACTCAACAGGGTGAAAAGAAGGCTTTGTATCTTTTGTGTCGACCTCGTCAAGGGCTGAGAAGGCGTTTAGGATCTCTTCCATCTCCGGCTCGAACTGCTTTATCTCTTTTTCAGTCAGCTCAAGCCTTGCCAATGAGGCGATGTGCTTGATCAGTTTGCTGTCAATTTCCATTGGATGATTGGGAGTTTGGAGGGTTTATATAATTTGCTAAATAAAATCAGTCATTACTATTTAGTAGTTATAAATCACAAGATTTAAACACCCATTATTATGATTGATATTATAGGAGGTAAATGGCTGGAACTAAATAATAAGAATTTGAGGTTGGGGTATATATAATTAAACCAGCCTTCCTCGGCATATGCCTAATGAACTATATTTGATAGGAACAGTACATAATGATCCTGATGGTAAAGACAGACTTTGCAAACTATTAAATCTATCATCTCCCTCTCTAGTGGCTGTTGAGTCTCATAAGGATTGTATAGCACCCGAATTGTCAGTTGATGATTATCTAGCGATCTACAGGGAAGTAACCGAAGAAGCAGGGATACATCTTACGGACCGCCAGGCAACTACTTTTAGACAAGCAACTAAACATGAAATGGAATGGCATGCCTTTGAATTGCAAGCTGCTAAGGAATACACCCAAAGCAATCCCAATTCTAAATTACGATATATTGATGAGATTATACCTGGCAGCCAAGATCAAAAAAATTTATTGGCTCTGCAAAGGTGCGCTGTCCAGCAATTGGTTTCAGATGATGAATTTGTCAGATTGTGGTTATCTGATTTGGATGAAGGTCTAGAAGCATGTCTTAGAAGGACTAGGGAAGGAATTGACTTTGTTTACACCAACTATAACTTGCTTACTAACTATGCATCAGAGGTCAGGTCATTTCTAGAACATACAGAGGACATGCCCTCTGCCTTAAATGAAGTAGCAGAGATCTTTAAAACAGCTTACTCTTGGGAGAGGGAAAACAGAATGGGTCAGAGAATAAGAGAGCTATATCCTAGTAGTAATCGTCTTGTAGCAATTTTTGGATTGGCTCATCTTTCAGGAATTATGGGCTATCTTTCTGATCTAAGGCCAAAATCAGTTTTACTTAACCAATATAAACCTATAACTGGGTAATCCCAAAGAAAAACCACCACTCTTAAATATAACTTATACTTTGTACAGTATAAATCTATACTTCAGGTAGTATAAAATGGAAATTTACCAAGAGGAGCTAAAAATAATCGATTTTTTTAGAAACCACCTTTTTTCAGAACTAACATTGAGAGAGCTGATGAAAGAAATCGGCAAGAAATCTTACCCCTGGACCTACAATGCTGTAGCCAAGCTTGGAAAAGATATATTGATAACAGAAAAACGCGGCAGCACTATCCTTGCCAAACTTAATCTTGACAGCAGCACTGCAATAACCTATCTTACATTTCTCGATAAAAAAGAAGCTTACCAAAAAAAAATTCCTTTGGTCGATAAAATCATCAAAAGCTGCTCAAAGCTAACCCCTTTTTTTATTCTAATGGTCGTAGGCAGCTATGCCCAGGGCAAAATGAGAGAAAGCTCTGATGTCGATCTAGTCATAATAACCGAAAAAAAGACAGAGATAAAACCGTATGTGACCGAGATTACAAATCTTTCTGGAACCGATTATGATATAAATATCTTTACAAAAGATGAATTTTACAAAATGCTTGTCTCTTTAGAGGAAAATTTCGGAAAGGAAGCTTTTAGAAAACACCTTTTGTTTTATGGGACAGAAGCCTATTATGAAATTATCAAGGAGGCTGCAAAAAATGGGTTACAGAGCAGATTATCTTACTAATATAGAGGAATTGGAGCAAGAGATAGAGAGGCACAAGAGTACAGAAAGCATTCTTGAGGAAAAAGACACCGACAATCCCCAGATAACGCTAAACTTTGACAGAGCAAAAAATGAATTATAGTAAATTAAATTGAATATTTCTCATTAAATGGAATAAGAGATAGAACTTTTTGTTTGTTGTACCAAAGACTTCTGAAGAATTTCATAATTGCCCTTTCCATTTCAGGAATAGTAGGATAAAACCAATTGCCAACA
>DASRUK010000024.1:0-4578 GCA_035655475.1 Candidatus Nanoarchaeia archaeon | reverse complement strand
TTTTCTTAAAGAAAGTTTTCCTAATTTTGTCGATATCTATTTGCATGGTTATCGACAAGCGTTGGGACTTACCTCCCAACGTCTTAATCTATTGATACACTCCTTAATATTATTTATGCTCTACTTCGGGGAAGTCTGTTTACCCAAACATGCTCCGATATACTCTATGAGTGAGGTTTTTAAGTCTTTCATCTTTTGCTCTTTATCTTTCCGTTTGTATACGACGCCCAGACTGTCTTATAGTCGCGCTTTACGAGCTTTGCTATCTCTGTGAACCTTAAGCCCATAGTATCTCTTAGATAGATGACAGCTGACTCAAGCATGCCTAGATTTTCGCTAAAAATAGAGACAGGAAGACAAAGCTCCTTTTTCTCCAAATGATGCTCTACTTCTGATTCTATCTGAGCATGCTTTTTCTTCATAGAGGCAAGAATAGAGGAAGATTCCTTATCCATGCCATGAACAATGGCCATTTATTCTTATTAGATAAGAATTTATTTATAAATATTGCCATTTTATCTTATTAGATAAGAATTACCTTGAGAGAAAGGTTTTTATAATAGCTTTAGAGGAATAAAAATTATGGAAAAAGTGGTCTTATCTTTGGGCGGCTCTGTAATCATACCTGACAAATTTGACATCTCTTTTGTAAGAAGGCTTGGTGAACTTATCAAGAAACATAAGGGCAAGGAGTTCATCGTCATCTGCGGCGGAGGAAAGCTTGCAAGAAACCTTATGGCAAATGCCAGAAAGATAAATGGTATAACCCCAAAAGAGCTTGACTGGATAGGGATATATGCCACAAGGATAAATGCACTGACGCTCAAGAAGATATTAGGTATTAAAGGCAATATAATCACAAACCCTACCAAGAAGATAGAAGAAAAAGAGAGGATACTTGTCGCTGCAGGATGGAAGCCAGGGTTCTCGACAGACACCGATGCTGTTCTGCTTGCCAAGAATATCAAGGCAGGCACTGTGATAAATATGACAAATGTTGATTATGTGTATGACAAAGACCCTAAGATTTCTGGGGCAAAGCCTATCGAAAAAATATCCTGGAAGGCACTCAGGCAGCTTGTCGGCAGCAAATGGAAGCCGGGTTTAAACATGCCTTTTGATCCGATAGCTGCAAGAGAGGCTGAAAAACTGGGGCTTAAAGTAGTCATCGTAGGCAAGGACCTTAAGAACCTTGAGAAAGTTATTTCTGGAAAGAAGTTTAAGGGGACGGTTATAGAATAATCATCCTCTTAGATTCAACCTGGCCAAACCTAGGGTATCATAGACCGAATCTGAGCTTATTATCTTATCATTGATACTAAACGCTGCATTAAAACTGTCAAAGACTCCTAACCCATACTTAGTGATATACAACGCTGCCCGAAGACAGACTTCTTGTGTTTTTTCATCAACGATGATTATCTCAAAGATATGGGCAAAGGTATTCAACACATCCATATTTAGGCGCTTGCATATCAGCGCAACCTCAATCATAACAGAAATGGATGTCTTTATCTTGCCTTTATACCCATCGAGGATCTTTACTGCATTTTCCTTCAACCAGTCTGAGTCCTTAAGCAGTCCAAGTATGAAGTCAGTATCTGCAAACATGATTACCCTGATAGGGCCTCTTTTGAAGCTTCTTCTTTTGCCATCCTCTTCAATTCCTTAAAGGTAAAACTATCAATACCTGCGCTTTTTCCAATCTTTTTCAATTCGCCAAGCGGGTCCTCAGCAATAGGCACGAGTACAATCTCTTTTTCTGCAGCAATCACAATAAATTTTTTGCCATATCTATCCAGCATGTCGCTTCCTAGAGTAATTCTTCCTCTTTCATCTGCAGATACAGTTTTCATACGCATCACCTGTGGGTAAATAATAATATTTGTGGGTATATAAATTTATTGAAAATGTTACATATAATCTCTTAGATTGTGCCTTCTGTCGAGATCCCAGAGCCATACCAATAATATCAATGCGTCGATGCCCTGCCAAATCGCCGGCATAGTAATATATTGTGCAAGGTCAATGCCAAAGCCTATTGTTGAAAATGGATAGAAGAGCATGATGTAGCCACCCAAAAGACCGTCAAGTAAAAGATGAAAGCTAACTCCAAAAGTGGCCACTGCCGCAAGAAGCCAATGCTTCCTTTTCTTTGAGTATAAGAAGAGAGTTACTGTAACCAGCATGAAGGCAAATGCAAAGAGCAGGCTATGGGTGAACGTGCGATGAAACCAGGATACGCTGATGCCCAGAGCATCAAGCAGCCAGAAAAGTGGAATATCGATGTCAGGCAGCAGGCCTGCAACTCCGCCGATGAAAAGATAGTGCAATGGAAATGTTTTTCTGTCCTTTATTATGTAGTCCCTTATTATGTCCAAAGCAACTATAGTCAGGATGACGTGAGTTACAGCAAAAGGCATTTTATCTTAGCTTCTTTACCACTGCTTTGCCTTTGTTTTCCATCTTCCTTTGGGCTTTTTTGAGGCTGCTTACTGCGGTCCTTACTTTGTTTCTTAGGTAAGGCTCTGCTTTTTTTGCTGAGTCCTTTAGCTCTTTTGAGACTATCTTCACTATCTTTTTCCTCTCTTTTTCTGTCTCTTTTACAAGAGAACTGACTATCTTTCTTGTCTCCTTTGCACTTATCAAGCCTTTCTTTGAGATATCCTTAAGTATTTTTTGGGCATTCTCAGCTGCTATGCTTGCTGCGCCTATTGCTGTCAAAAGGCTTTTTTTTGTAACTTGTTTCATTGTTTCACCTCATTTAGTATTGAAATAATCAAGAGTGCAAGAAACATTAAGGCAAGGCCAAAGCTTAGCACTGAAATCATCGAATAGCCGTAGAAGCCAGGCTTTCCGACATCCACCAAAAGAGCACCTGTGATGAGGAATGCTGCAATGATGAGGCCATATGTTAGCCTGTTACTTGAACGGTCGATGTCTCTTCCCAACTGTTTTACATCTGTGTCCTGGACATCTATCTTAATGGTCCCTTTCTGGACTTTCTTTAATACAGAACTAACCTGGTCAGGCAAGTCTCTTAGGAATTTACCATATCTTAGAGCGTTCTTCTGCAGCTCCTTTGCCATTGTCTTAACACTAAACTGTTTCTTTATCAACTTTTCCAGGAAAGGCTTTGCAGCATCGCTAAAGACAAAGTCAGGCTCATATTCAAGGCCGATGCCTTCGAACTCAACTATAGCTTTTCCAAAAAGGACAAAGTCAATCGGCATCTTCACTTTATGCTTGAAGCAAACATCAAGTACTTTTTCCAGCACATAGCTTATCTTAACATCTTTGAGTTTGGTCTTTTGCAAGCTGTCAACTATCAACTTTATCTCTCTTTTGAAGGACTCTATGTTTGTCGCTTCTTCATCTACCATCCCCATATCAAGGAAGGCGTCTGCAACCGCGTCCATATCTTCCTCGATGATGCCATAGAAAAGCTCTATGCTTTTCTTCTTTAACGATTCATCAAAATATCCGACGATGCCAAAATCGATGAAAGATATCTTGTTGTTCTTTAAGACAAGGATGTTTCCCGGGTGGGGGTCTGCATGGAAAAAGCCGTGGATAAATACCTGGGTGAGGATGCTATCAAATCCATTTTTCATTATCGCCTTGATGTTGTAGCCTTTTTTTTCTTTTAGCTTGTCTAGGTAATGAAGCTCGACTCCTTCAATAAATTCCAAAATCAGGACTTTCCTTGTGGAAAGGGAGTCGTAGACCTTAGGTATCTTTACGGTTTTTGAGTCCTTGAAGTTTTCATGGAATTTCCTTGCGTTTTCTGCTTCGTTTGAGAAATCAAGCTCTCTTTCTGTCCATTCCTCGAATTCGTCGATAAGCTTTAACGGATCGATAGTTTGGACAAGTTTTGAATGCTTCTCTATCAATTTTGTAAGATATCGCATTATCTCGATATCTGTCTCCATCTGCTGCTTAATTCCCGGCCGTTGTATCTTTACTGCTACTGTCTCTCCTGTCTTTAGCACTGCTTTGTACACCTGAGAGACCGAAGCTGAGGCAATAGGCTTTTTGTCGAACTTCTTGAATAATTGGGGTATGGGTTTTCCAAGCTCTTCTTTTATTATCTTCTCGGCTACCTTAAGGGGGAATGGAGGAACCTTGTCCTGAAGTTCGCCTAATGCCTTTAGGTATTCTTTTGGAACAAGGTCTGGCCTGAGGCTAAGTATCTGTCCAAGCTTGATGAAGGTCGGGCCTAGCCGCTCGAAGGCTTTTACCAAACGCCTTGGCTTCTCATGCTCTCTGAGCTCTTTTTTTTTGAATCTTTGGAATAAGTAACCGAAACCTTCTTCTGCCAGGATAAACAGGATCTGGTTAAATCTCTTGATATCTCTAACCTCTCTTTTTAGATGAAGCATAGGGTAATTTTGAGATAGATTATATATAAAGTTATGGTTAAGGAAAACTGCAAAATCATGCAGTGCGAAAATTGTACTATAACATCTAAATTTTACGACAATAAAAGTAAACTATAAATATAAGTAATTCTTAGGCCTTGTTTGGTGATATAATGGAGCAAATACTACTTACCCCAAAAGAGCTTAGACGTTATGA
>DASRUK010000023.1:0-13119 GCA_035655475.1 Candidatus Nanoarchaeia archaeon | reverse complement strand
TTCTTTGTTCCTTTCTTGACAAACTCCTGTAAGAACTTACATTCTTTTGTTTTTAGCTTTATCTGGGGGGTTTTCATTTTATCAATTATTAAGAAGGAGCTAATATATAAAAGTAACTAATTTAATTTGTCAGACTACTAGAGAGGTAATTAGAAAAAAAATGGCTCTCAAGTTAAATATTTCCTGGTTTACCTCTGCGATTATCCTCTCCAGGCCAGTTTGCCCTATGGGGATGTTCATTTCTTACAAACCAAAAGCATTCTAATATTTAAGCCTTACCATTATTACCACTCTTTAATAATAACATATCATGGATAAGGCAGTTTAACCTTGGTAGATACATTATAGAGGCTGCCGATTCCATCGCTTACAGCATTGTGGACTGCACCCCTGTTAGTTCTCAAATAGTTAAGTTTTAGTAGTGTGGTATGATAAGGAGGAATACCATGACAACCAGAAGAAGATTTGATAGAGAATTCAAGTTGCAGATCATAAGGGAGGCAGAACAGAAGCCAATGGCTGAACTTTGCCGTGAGCATAACCTCAATTCCACTGTGGTCTGCAGATGGAAAAAAGAGCTTGAACAATATCCTAAGGATGCCTTTAAGGGCAGAGGCAATCTATACAAGATTGAGGCCAGGCTTTGCTCAGCGTCTAATAGGCCAGTTGTATGAGGAGAATGCCCTTTTAAAAAAAGCCATTCAGTCCTTGCAGGAAAGGCAGGCAGAGAAAAGAATGCTCAGGTGTACAGAATGATCAGAGAAAGTCAGCTGCCTGTAAGCATATCCTCAAAGACGCTTAGCGTAAGCCAAAGAGCCTACTATAAATGGAAGCAAAGGAAGGGGCCAATCGATACCAATGCCTCGTTAAGAAAGGATATCCATGAGATTGCTCTTGAATTCCCAAAATATGGCTATAGGAGAATGACTTGGGCTTTGCGCAGGAATGGAATAGTAGCAAACAGCAAACGTGTCCTCTCCATAATGAAGGAAGAAAACCTGCTTGTAAGGCAGAAGAAATTTACACCCAAGACGACACAATCAAACCACGGCCTAAAGAAGTATCCAAATCTTGTTAAGGATTTGGTATTGACAGATATCAATCAAGCAGTGGTAAGTGACATTACATACATACGATTGCTGTGTGGATTTGTCTACCTTGCCGTAATCATGGATCTGTTCAGCAGACGGTGTATCGGATGGGCATTAAGCCTTAATCCTGATGCTCAGCTGACCATGGATGCCCTGAAAATGGCTATTAATCTGAGAGGAGATGGCTTGAGAGGTTGCATCCACCACTCAGATCAGGGCGTTCAATACGCTGCAACAGCATATGTTGAACTCTTACGGGAGGCAGGAATGAAGCCAAGCATGGGAGAGGTAGGCAATTCTTACGAGAATGCCTACGCTGAGAGCTTCATAAAGACCATCAAATATGAGGAGGTGTATATGAATGAGTATGAAACATTAGAGGATGTCCGCATAAACATCCAGAGATTTATTGAAGAAGTCTACAATGAGAAAAGGCTTCATAGCGGCATCGGATACATGCCGCCAGCTGAATTTGAGCAAAAGAAGGAGGGTTTATATACCGCTATTGTGACTTAACTTACTGTGAACTTATAGGGGTTCACTCCAAAGGGCTTACAAAGGTTATCTTCTTGCGTATTATTGATGCTTCATATTTTGCAAGCAAATTAGATAACGATGAGGTTTTTTGGTATAAATGCTGGGCAATTTTGTACTTTAATCCTGGAAAATATTTAAATAGTGGTAAGGAAAAGAAGTGCTTAAGAGGTTATTGTTATCAAAAAAACTATACTTTTTCCATTTGCATTTATTGTGATACTTAGCATCGTCTCTGCCGCAGAACATACATGGCCATTGATAAGCGGCAATCTTAGGCACACCGGGCTAAGCCCTTATGACACAAGCAATATCAACGGCGCAATAAAGTGGACTTTTGATACAAACGATGGCATAGAAAGCTCACCAACAATAGCTGAAGACGGCACTGTCTATTTTGGTTCTCATGATGGTTATCTCTATGCCTTAAATCCAGACGGTACTTTAAAGTGGAAGTATAAGCCCGCAGAGCCTGTTTATGATGAGAGATGGAAGCATTACAGTGCAATTATCTCATCGCCTGCTATTGCAAAAGATGGTACAGTATTTATTATTGCTCCTGATGATTTTCTTCATGCTGTCAAAGAAGGCAAGGAGAGATGGCGCTTTCCCCTTAAATGGAACGGCATAGATTTCTGGTCATCGGCTGTTATCGGAGCAGATGGAACTATCTACGTTGGGTCGGCCAGGACAGATGATGATAGCCAACTTGTTGCAGGTTTTTATGCTATAAATCAAGATGGTAAGGAAAAATGGCATTATGAAATTGATGCAGGAGTGCCAAGCTCTCCTGCTATAGGAAAAGATGGCTCGATATATGTCGGTGGAAACATCATGAAAAAGGTAGGGAGTTCAGCCACAACTGAGGGATATCTCTTTGCGTTCAAGCCAGATGGCACGCTGAAATGGAAATTTAAGACCCAGGATTGGCTTGAATCATCTCCATCTATCGCTGAAGATGGCACTCTCTATACAGGCTCAAAAGAAGGAAGGATATATGCACTGGATGCAGAGGGAACAAAGAAGTGGGAATATGCTACTGGTGATGGCATAAGCGGAACTCCTGCAATAGCTAAAGACGGGACACTATTTATCGGCTCTTGGGATAATAATATGTATGCGCTGCTTCCAGATGGCAAGCTTAAATGGAAAGTCCAGGTTGAAGAGGGCTTTGAATCGCTTGGCGCTTCTGCTGTTATCGGAGCTGATGGAACTATCTATTTTGGATCGTCAAGAGGTTTTTTGTATGCATATAATCCTGACGGGACAGAGAAATGGCGGCTTTCTAATCTTGGATCAGTGGCCTCCACCCCTGCAATCGGCAAAGATGGAATGCTTTATTTTGGCGCTTGGAACAAGAAGTTTTATGCTGTGGGGAAAGGAGATGCTCCGAAAATTAAAGAAGGGGAAGGCCAGCTGGAGTGCCATGAAAAGCAGCTTAAGCGAGAAGTTGAGTTTGATAAAAATCCGATAAATACTTGCATCGATGGGAAGTGCGATTCTTATGAGATGAAGTGCCAAAGAAAAGGCCAGAATGGCAAGTGTTATGCACCAATTGAAGTGTGTGTTTCCAAAAGCTGCAAGAAATATCGCTCTTACTGCAATCTTATAATCAAGAATACAGAGCCTGGCAGGGGATTTACCACAATGTTTAATGAGAACTATGTGACTGCTGATGGAAAGAAGCAATTCATCAAAGAGATGAAGGCTTTTCTTGATATAGGGCAAGAACGGTCTATTGTATGGCAGTATGAGGTAGATGCAAACAATGCAGGGCAATGCGACTATAGCGACCTTAGGAACCCTATATGTGAGAAAAAAGAGGAGGAAGTTACCTGGAACTTTACTACAGAGCGCAGTGATGTTCAAGGTGGTGATAAAGCGCCGCCTCAGGAGTGCATGGTGGGTGGCAAATTCATCGGCGAAGACAGGTGCAGGGCATTGTTTGACAAGGGACGTGATGCACCGCCTGAAAAGTGCTTAGTAGACGGCAAATTTATCGGCGAGGAGAAGTGCAGGGCTCTTATGGATGTAAAATCTGAAGGTCCGAAAAAAGATTGCGCCGGACAATGCGGAAACAAAGACCAGAGCATTGTAAAAAAAATAATCTCTTGGTTTTTATCTATCTTCTAGTCATCTAACTCTCTCTTGCGGCAGGGTGTTGATCATTACACCTCCTTCTTTGTAATCCAGATATCCTTGATGTCCATTTAGGGGTAGAATATATTGTAATATTAAAAACTTGTTTTGAGGCGATGCAGGGCTTACAAGGATGGGTCCTATTTCGGCGGATATTCCTAAGCGGGATAAAAGCTTGCTTTGATGAAGCTAAACGGCGGAGTCTTCAAAAAAAAACAACATATGCGAGGAAGTTAAGGCTGTGATCAACGACCAGAAGATTTATAACTAAATGCAATAAATGACATACGCAGCCAATTGAAGGCAGCCAGGAGGCGATAAGATGTCTAAAAACTACATTAAAGGAATGATGTTTGCTGCTTTATTTGCAGCTTTGACAGCAGCGGTAAGCCCTATAAAGATCCCCTTGGGATTTACTCCTGTACCTATAACACTGCAGACATTGATGGTGCTTTTGTCAGGAGCATTGCTTGGAGCCTATCTTGGTGCACTTTCACAGTTTCTTTACCTACTTGTCGGAGCGCTGGGGCTTCCTGTGTTTGCAGGGGGAAGCTTTGGGCTTGGAGCAATTCTTGGGCCTACAGGAGGATACCTGATGAGCTATCCGATAGCAGCTTTTGTCGTCGGATTTATCTATCAGAAGAGAAATAAGGCAGTTCAATATATCTCTGCCGGCCTTATAGGGTGCCTGATGCTCATAGCCTATACCGATCTAATTTTTAATGCAGGCATAATGAAATATGGAAAGGCTACTTTAGTGTCGTTGATGACATTTGGCCAAAGGATGGCATTTGTTTTTGGAAGCCTTGCAGTGATTGCAATAATATTCTACTTAACTTTTTATCTCCATAAAAAGAAAAAAATTGAATTTAATTCTGTCTTTGCCATGTTTGCAGGCACTATCGTCATATATGCTTTTGGAGCATCATACGGAAAGCTTATCACCGGCCTTGGCTGGGCTGCTGTTTTTATCGGATGGGTGCTTCCGTTTATCATCGGCGACAGCATCAAGTTAATGGTAGCTGCATATATCGCAAATAATGCAGATGCCAAAAGATATTGTGAAAAACTCCGATCGAAATGAAGAGTGAAGCGGAGTTTTTGAGACAATGCTTCAGAAATCGCCGGCTTACACCAGTGCGCCAAAAGCGGTTTATGGCATCTCAAATGATACTTTTTGACATTCTCTCTTTTAGCTGCATGAACTGCAGGAGGTCCTTGCAGCATATACTAAAGCTAGATGCAAGATACAGGGGCCTTGGTTTAAGAACGATACTTCTCCATCCCCCAGAATGGCGTTTTGAAGATAAAAAAGAGTTGGTCTTGGGCTTTCTTAAGAAGAATAAGATAAATCTTCCTTTGGTCATGGATAAAGATAAGAAGAAGATAGCTCGTCTGGGTATTGATTTTTGGCCTGCTCAGGTTTTGCTTCTTAAGGGCAGGATAATATACAAGCACATCGGAGAAGGAAAATATAGCCAGCTTGAAGATGCTATCAGAAGAGCTCTTAAGGCAAAGAGAGAAAAAATCTTTAAAAAGGAGCCAAGGTTTACAAGATATCCCTGCATTTATTTTGGAAAAAATAAAGGAAGCGGCAAATATCTGGCTGAAGGTAAATGGAAGGCATCAGAAGAAGCAATAGAAGGATATGGCATCATTAACCTTGTGACAAGAGGCAAAAAGATATACATTGTCGCAGAGGCAAATAAAAATCCCAACCGCCGGGGTATTTTTAGTGTTGTAAATACCCTCAACGTGGAGAGCCATAACAATAACCCAGTCACGCAAGTGAGCGGGGTATTTACAACAAATAAACCAAGCGCCGCTCTAGTAAGAGGGAATGGAGCAAGAATAAGCACGCCTGGCCTTTACCTGGTAAAAACTTTCAGGTCTGATAAAAAAAGGAAGTTCAAACTAAATGTAAAAAAACCGGTCAAGCTATATTCGCTTGCTGCAGAATGATAGAGCTCAAAAACATAAGTTTTGTCTATGAACAGAGGCAGATACTTACAGACATATCTCTTAAGATATCTGAAGGAGAGTCTGTTGCGCTACTTGGCCATAACGGCTCTGGCAAGACAACTTTGATAAAGCACCTAAACGGATTATTGATGCCAAGCAAAGGCGAGGTCATTGTTGACGGCCTTAGCACTAAGAAAAATGATTGGGAGATAAAGAAAAAGGTAGGGTTTGTTTTCCAGAGCCCTGAAGACCAGCTGATCAATTCAATCGTTGAGGAGGATATCGCTTTTGGGCTTGAAAACCTGGGGGTTGCCCCTATTGAAATGAGGAAGCGTGTCGATGCCATATTGAATGCCTTGGAGATCTCTACTCTAGCCAAGGAGAATGTAAACAACCTTTCTTTTGGGCAGAAGCAGCTTGTCGCCCTTGCTGGAGTGCTTGTGATGGAGCCAAAATATGTTGTATTTGATGAGCCTAGCTCGATGCTTGACCCAAAGAACAAAGCTAATCTAAGGAAGATAATCAGCAATCTAATCAAGGGAGGGACTACTGTACTTCTTGTAACCCAAAATCTTGAGGATATCTTAGGATTTAAGAGAATAATAATCCTTGACCAAGGCAGGATAGTCTTTGACGGCAAAAAGCTAAGCAGGGCAGTGCTAAAAAAGTCAGGTCTTTATGGCTAATCTCTTTGGACAGTATCAGTATAAAGATACATTCATCCACAGATTGGATGCAAGGACAAAGATAATACTGCTTATTGGCTTAAGCATCATCCTGTTTCTGCCAGCAGTTCCATTTGCTTTTATGATCATTTTTATCATTCTTTTGCTCTTTTTGTCTCGGATGAGCATAAAAAATCTTATCCGAAACCTCAGGCCTTTTCTGTTTTTCTTCACTTTTATCCTGATCATGTATCTTTTGTTTTCGAGAGAGGATATACATAAAGGCATTGCCTCCATATGGAGGTTTCTTTTGCTTATCGCGTTATCCTCAATCCTGACGTATTCTACAACAACAAGCGAGCTTGTCAGGGCAATAGAAAGATTGTTTGCGCCGCTCAGGCTGATAAGGATAAGCCCAAGAAACATCGCAGTGATGGTCTCTGCTACAATCCGGTTTATCCCTGTACTCCTTTCTGAGGCAGGAAAGGTCAGAGATGCCCAGGGCTCAAGAGGAGCAAGCCTTAGGAAACCAAAACATGTTGCTGGATTTGCAAACACCCTGATAAGAAAAACATTTTCCAGGGCTGCAAACCTTGCTGACGCTATTCAATCAAGGTGCTATAGGGACAAAAACCATACCCACTTCGTCGATCTAAGATTAAAAAGTGGAGATGTAATAGCTATGCTTGCTATAATCTTTTTGCTGGGTGCATTATGGACCTAAGAGCCCATCATCTTCTTTGCATGAGGTATTTTAAGGGAAAAGGATACAGCAAGGGTTTTGTCTCTAATTTCAGGAAGGTCTTAAAGAGGCTAAAAAAGGAAAGATTTGTCCTAGTCGATTATCCTGATACTATCTGTGAAGCGTGCCCTCACCTTATAGGTGAAAGGTGCGCAAAAAAGCCCGGTTCAGAAAGAAAAGTTAAAGGAAAAGACGATAAGTTTTTGCGCATCATGGGGCTAAAAAGCCGAAAGCAGATTTATTTGATAGAGGCAGAACGGTTAGTTTCCTTAAAGTTGGAGAGGTTAAGAAAAACCTGTAAACACTGTGAATGGAAAGACTGGTGCAAATAACAAGGATAGCTATCGATCGAAGATAATAACCGCTATTTCTCCATGATGAATATGCTATTTGAAGCAAGGAGGTTAGGCCAAAAACTTATTTTTTTGCTTTTGCCGCTGTTCTTTAGAAAGTCAGCTTCATTTATTATCTTGATATTGTGCGTTCTACAAAGAGTCCTGAAATCTTTTATCGTCACTTCCCTGATATTTGGCGTGTTATACCACTCATAAGGAAGAGAGCTTGACTTTGGCATCTTACCAAAGAAGAAATATGGAAACCTAATCGTGTAATGACCGAAGTTTGGGAAACTTACTATCACTTTCTTTCCTACTCTTAGCGCTTCCTCAAGCACCAGCAGAGAGTTTCTGACGACCTGGATGGTCTCACAAAATACAACATAATCAAAGGATTTATCACCATAATGTTTTAGGCCTTCATCTATATCGCCGTGAAGCACAGAAAGCCCATGCTCGATGCACTGCCTGACCTTATCTTGCTTTAGCTCGATACCTCTTGCATCGATCTTCTTATGCTTTTTTAGGCAGCTTAAGAGTTCACCTGAGCCGCAGCCAAGGTCAAGGACCTTTGATCCTTCTTCAATCTCCTTAATTATGACTTTGTAGTCAAACCTGTTTTCCATGCTAGCCCTCGTAATTGTTGTTCAGGAAGTTTTTGATAAGGCTTTCCTGAGTTTTGTTTTTTAGTAAAAATCCATCATGACCATCATCAGAACTAACTTCATAAAAGGTCACATCCAGGTTGTTTCCAAGAAGCGCTCTTACTATCTCAAGTGAATCTGCTGTCGCGTACAGCCAGTCTGATGAGATGGAAAGCACAAGGAATTTTGAATTTATCCCTTTCAATGCATCTACAAGCTGCTTCTCGCCTCCTTCGGTCAGATCAAAATAGTCGATGGCTCTGGTTATATACAGGTAAGAGTTTGCATCAAACCTCTCTACAAATTTTAGGCCTTGATGCTCAAGGTAGCCTTCGACCTGAAACTCTGTGTCAAATGTGAAATCAACTTTTTCTTTACCCTGCAGTCTTCTTCCAAACTTCTCTCTCATCGCGTTTTCGCTCAAATATGTTATATGGCCTATCATCCTTGCGACAGCAAGACCTAAGGCAGGGGCTGACTTCATGTAATAGTCTCCTTTATTCCAGTTAGGATCTGCGATTATCGCTTTTCTTCCTGCTTCATGGAATGCTATGTTTTGAGGAGATTGCTTTGCTGCTGTGGCTATTGGTATCACAAGCTTTGTGCTGTCTGGAAAGCAGATGAGCCACTGCAAAAGCTGCATGCCTCCCATAGAGCCTCCTGTCACTGCAAATAATTTTTTTATGCCGAGTGAATCAATAAGCTTCTTTTGGGCGATTACCATATCCTTAATAGTGATGATAGGAAAACTTGCTCCGTATTGTCTGCCTGTTGCAGGGTTTATCGAAGAAGGACCAGTAGATCCCTGGCAGCCGCCAATAACGTTTGCACAGATTATGAAATACTTGTTTGTATCAAATGACTTGTCTGGCCCGACATGCTCGTCCCACCAACCTGGTTTTCCCTCACTCTCACAGACATGGGAGTCGCCGCTCAGAGCATGAAAGATGAGTATAGCATTAGACTTGTCTTTGTTTCTAGTTCCAAATGTCTCATAGGCTAAGACTATGCTGCCTAACTTTTTGCCGCATTCCAGCTCGATGTCTTCTGTTATCTTGAATAATTTTTTTGCTAGTTTGACCACCTCGCCTGTTTTAGATCAGCGATAAGATCATTTGCATCTTCGATACCGACAGACAGCCGGATGAGATTGTCTGTAACTCCAAGTTTTTTTAGCTTTTCTGGAGGGACGGATGAATGCGACATGGTGACAGGATGCTCGATTAGGCTTTCTGTCCCGCCAAGACTTTCTGCTAGGGCAAATATTTTTGTCGACTCTACGAAACGTATAGCATCTTCTTTTGTGCCTTTTATCTTGAAAGAGACAACGCCTCCATGTCCTGTTGCCTGCGATTCAAAACCCTTGTAGGCTTGCTCTAGTCCTGGATAGAACACCCCTTCAACGCTTGGATGTGATTTTAAAAACCTTGCTATTGCAAGTGTGTTTATCTGATGCTGTTCCATCCTTACTGCGAGTGTCTTTAGGCCTCTTAGGCAAAGCCAATCGTTGAATGGCGATGGGTTTAGGCCTATTGCATTATGGATGAACTTTATCTTTTCATTCAGCTCCTGGCTGCTGCAGATTATGGCTCCACCTATCAGGTCTGAATGTCCGCCGACATATTTTGTAGTGGAATGGACAACGATATCTGCTCCGCATGCCAAAGGGTTTTGAAAGTAAGGGCTAAGGAAGGTGTTGTCGACAACAACAAGGATGTCCTTGTTCTTTTGCTTTGCAAGCTCTGAGATCTTTTTTATGTCGCAGACCCTCAGCAATGGATTTGTGGGAGATTCAAGCCAGATTAGTTTTGTGTTTTCTTTTATCGCACTTATTATAGTCTCTGGTTTAGTTGCATCAAAGTATGTAGTGGTTATACCTGCCTTTGGAAGGATGTCATTGAATATCCTTAACGTCCCGCCATAGATATCTTCAAAGGCGACGATATTGTCTCCTTGTTTTAGGAGAAGACACACTGCTGTCACTGCAGCAAGGCCTGATGAACAGGAGATACCATATTTTCCTTGCTCAAGTGAAGCTAAACATTCTTCATAAGCAGACCTTGTAGGATTTCCGCAGCGGCTATATTCATAGCCTCCGGGCAGCTCGAAGACTTTCTTTCTTGCGTAAGTGCTTGACATGTGGATTGGCACAGTCACATCTCCAAAAGAATCCTCTGAGATGACTGGCACTTGGCCTTTCCAAATCGCGTCTGTTTCAAAACTCATTTTCTACCTCTGTGAAGCTTTAAGGGCTTGCTCGATGTCTTCCAGTATGTCACCAACGTTTTCGATGCCTATCGATAATCTCACCAATTCAGGGGTGATTCCTCCTGCAACTCTCTGTTCTTCGCTTAATTGAGAGTGGGTGGTGGATGTCGGATGGATGGCAAGCGATTTTGCGTCCCCTACATTTGCAAGGTGAGAAAAGACTTTCAGATTGTCTATAAACTTCTCTCCTGCTTTTGCTCCTCCTTTGATGCCAAAGACAACCATTCCGCCGTATCCATTTTTTAGGTATTTCTTTGCATTGTCATGTGTTGGATGAGTGTTCAGTCCGGGGTATTTTACCCATTCTACAAGCTTGTTATCGCTTAGACTTTCTGCAACCTTTAGGGCATTTTCTGAATGCCTTTGCATCCTTAAGTGCAGTGTTTCCAGCCCCTGCAGGAATACCCAAGAGTTATCTGGTGAGATGCAGCCTCCAAGGTTTCTTAGCGGCACAAGCCTCATCCTAAGGATGTAGGCTAGCTTATTTAATGCTCCAAGATCAAATGCATATCTTATGCCATGATAACTTTGGTCTGGCTCGGTGAGGAGCGGATGCTTTTTGCTCTTCTGCCAGTCAAAGTTGCCTGAGTCAACAACAGCTCCGCCAATCGCCGTACCGTGTCCTCCTATCCATTTTGTCAAGGAGTGACAGATGATGTCTGCTCCATGGCTGATGGGCTGAAGTAAAGCAGGGGTGGTAAATGTGCTGTCTGTTATGAACGGAATTCCGTTGTCATGCGCTATCTCTGCTATCGCCTTAAAGTCAGGGACGTTCAGCGCCGGATTTCCTATGGTCTCACAGAAAACTGCCTTTGTTTTTTCGTTTATGGCTTTCTTGAAATTGTCAGGGTCCAGCGGATCTACAAATCCAGTCGTTATGCCAAGGTCAGGAAGGATGTTGTTAAACTGGGTGTATGTGCCTCCATAGAGGTCGTTTGCAGAGACGATGTTGTCTCCAACTCTTGCTGCGTTTATTATCGAATAAAATATTGCGCATGTTCCGGACGCGAGAGCAAGGCCTCCAACTCCTCCTTCAAGCTCGGCTAGCCTTTTTTCCAAAATGTCAGTAGTAGGGTTCATCAACCTTGTGTAGATATTGCCTAGCTCTTTTAGGCCAAACAGGTTTGCCGCATGTTGTGCGTTCTTAAAAACATAAGAGCTTGTCCTGTAAATAGGCGCTGCTCTTGAAAGCGTTGTCGGGTCAGGGGCTTGCCCTGCATGCAAGCATTTAGTTTCTATCTTTGTCATATTTATCCACCTCAGAAAGTGTTTACATCCGTTAATTGTTTAAATATCTTGTTGAATGATTTATTCCTTTTGGAATAAGCGGGAATCTGTCAGATTTTTATATGTATTTATAAACTACCAGTTACCCAGCGGTCGTTACAAGGTTTTATATAGGAGCGGTTGCATTTATTGAGTTGGGGGTAAAAATTTTAGAGTCAAAAGCAGCAGGTTATAAGCCTTTTTTTCTATGTGTTGCTATGATCTTCATTCTATCGGTTTGGATATATGCCTCAGATAACTCTCAAGGGTATTTTTCTCCTGCAATCCATGGGCTGGTCTCTTCTTTAAACAACTCTGATAGCGAATTACCGGAGATTATTAAAACAAATGAGCATAAGTTGAACGACGCGACAAAGAGACACCTTAACTCCCTGGCAGTTGATTACACCGACAAATATATCCTTAGATTTAAGAAGCAAATAAATGAGAATAAGCTAGATAAAGTCAACGTTAAAAAAACGATGCCAAAATTAAGAATTGCTAGTATTGATGCAAACAGGAAGGAAGCAATAAACCTATTAAAAGATTCTGAGATTGAATCACTGGAGCTTGATCAATCTATCGAACAGTTATCAGATAATATCCCTTATGGAGTCTATAAAACTAATGCTCCCCCTATCTGGAACAACACTAAGGGAAAAGGTGTTAAAGTAGCTATACTAGATACAGGAATAAGCAAGCATCCTGATTTAAGCATAGCTGGTGGAGTGTCTATTATCAGTGAAGACTATATTGATAATAATGGGCATGGAACTGCTGTTGCAGGAGTTGTTTCTGCTTTGCTTAACGATGAAGGATTGGTCGGTGTTGCACCTGAGACTAACCTTTATGCGGTAAAGATTATGGAAGGATTTTATGGAGACTTATCCAATGCAATTGGTGGCGTTGAATGGGCTATTGATAATAATATGAATATTATCTCTATGAGTTTTGGAATGGAAGCATATTCACAGATATTCAAGAAAGTATTGGATGAGGCTTATGCTAATGGAACCTTAATTGTAGCTGCTGCAGGTAATAATGGAAGGGACATATTGTATCCAGCTGCGTATTCTTCTGTAATCGCTGTAGGTGCAACTGATGAAAATAATGAAAGAGCGTCATTTTCCTCTTTTGGAGCTGATATGGAGCTTGTTGCTGCTGGTGTAAGCATCAATTCAACCTCTCTGGCTGATACCTACTCCTTGTCAAGCGGAACATCCATGGCAGCACCTCATGTTGCAGGGGTTGCAGCTTTGGTATGGGCTTATAATAAATCACTTACTAATAAGCAGGTAAGGGCAAAGTTAAGGAACGATGCCTTAGATTTAGGTGAGCTTGGAAGGGACGATTATTATGGTTATGGGCTTGTCCAAGCTAATATCCAGTCAAATAACCTTAGCAGCGTTGATGAACGCTATTTCTATGAAGTGTACAATATCACTGGCTATGGGACGCCATTGCAGGAGCTTC
>DASRUK010000022.1:0-9136 GCA_035655475.1 Candidatus Nanoarchaeia archaeon | reverse complement strand
CCCTGCAAATCCTGAGATACACCGCAAGACAACAGCTGTCGAGATAATAGAGCAGGTGCCTGACCTTGATGCGTTTGTGGCTGGAATTGGCACAGGAGGCACAATCACTGGAGTTGGTGAGGTGCTTAGGAAAAAGGCTGGAAAAACCGTTCAGATAATCGCTGTCGAGCCGGATGCATCTCCTGTCCTGTCTGGCGGAGCGCCTGGGCCGCACGAGATACAGGGAATCGGCGCAGGATTTGTACCGGACGTACTTAACACCAAAGTGTATGACGAAGTGATAAGGGTAACTAATGATAATGCGTTTGAGACTTCAAGAAGACTGGCGCGAGAGGAAGGGATATTTGTCGGAATCTCTTCAGGTGCTGCAGCATGGGCTGCTCTGCAGATCGCAAAAAAGCTTGGAAAAGGAAAAAAGGTCGTTGTGATATTGCCAGACCATGGAGAAAGATATTTAAGCACAGCACTATTTGGCGATGATAATGTTTGATACTTTAGTCACAGCGTACAAGAAAGATCCTGCCCTAAGGGGAATAAATGCTCTAGAGGTGGTACTCTACCAAGGAGTGCATGCAATCTTGCTGCATAGGATAGCGCATCTTTTTTATAGTCTTAAACTACCATTCATCCCAAGGCTGATATCCCAGATTGGCAGGTTGCTTACAAATATCGAGATACATCCTGGAGCAAAGATAGGCAAAAGATTCTTTATCGACCATGGCGCTGGAATTGTGATAGGTGAAACTACTGAGATAGGAAACGATGTGATGATGTATCACGGAGTGACTCTTGGAGGCCATGGGTGGTGGGTTGATGCAAAAGGTGCAAAGAGACATCCTACTATAGAGGACAATGTCGTGCTGGGTGTTGGATGCAAAGTCCTTGGAGCGGTCACTGTGGGAAAAAACTCAAAGATAGGCGCTGATGCTGTCGTAATACATGATGTTCCTGCCAACTCAACTGTCGTAGGAGAGCTTGGGAAGTTTGTAATAAAGTCCGGAGCCAAGGTCCGTAGGGAAGAAATACAGAAGGTCGAAGTGCCTGAGACTGAGTGGTATCAGATCTAATCCATATGATAAAGAACAAAATTTTAGTACTGAGCGGAAAAGGAGGAGTCGGAAAAACAACCGTAGCTGTAAATTTTGCTCTTTTGCTTGCGCTTTTGGGAAAGAGAACAGGGATATTGGATGCAGACATGCATGGGCCAAATGTGCCCAAAATGCTTGGACTGGATGATATGAAGCTTGCCAACCATGGTGACAAGATGATCCCTATACAGCATGAATCCGGCCTTAAAGTGATTTCTTTGGCTTTCATAATAAATGAAAAGGATTCGGTTATCTGGAGGGGGCCCCTAAAGCACAATGCAATAAAGCAGTTTCTTGAAGATGTAGAATGGGGCGAACTGGATTACCTGGTGATAGACTTTCCTCCTGGAACCGGCGATGAGCAGATAAGCACAGCACAACTTGTAGGCAAGGCGACAGGCGCTGTCATCGTATCTACGCCGCAGAAGGTGGCAATCCTTGATTCAGTAAGAAGTATAGACTTTTGCAGAAAAATGGGAATCCCCCTTTTGGGAATAATTGAAAATATGTCAGGAGGGATATTTGGCAAAGGCACCATATCCAAGGTGGCAGAGGAAAATAACCTCCCTTTTCTTGGAAGCCTGGAGCTTGATGAAAAAATTGCCAGATCAGGGGATGAGGGCAAGCCATTTGCTGCAGGTGATTCTGTTCTCTCTCTTTCATTCAAGAATATCGTCAGTAGAATAGTTGAAAAGATATCCTAAGTTTGCTGGTGCATCAATCTTAAAACATCAGGACTTTTCGATAATCTTATAAACAAAGGCCCATTACTATGGTAAAATAGAGGTAAACAAACATAGTGGCAATTTCTGACTGAATTTTTTAGTGAGAATTTAAATCCATAAATTAGTAAATGAGGTGAATACTTGTGTTCTATATTATTGTAACAGACGATAAGTTCGAAGAATTTAAGGAAAAGTAGATAACTATCCTTCTACTGTTGTCTCAAGCGGAGTCCATTCATTGGACCAATTGTTAGGGTTTCCAAAAATCGCTCCAAAATTGACAACAAAGAAAGCGATGACAAATATCAATGCATTGATATATTTGAACAGCAATATCTGAGGATAATGGATAACTGTCTTCTTAAACTTGCTAGGCGTTATTACGAGAGTGCCAAATATGGAGAAAACAGTATCTCCGATGAAAAAACCAGCTACGAGCTCCGGGGTAAAGAATAGAAAAAATGGTGAAAGGACCAGGACTATGCTGTAGGTCACGGATTCGACAAATCCTGGGATTATCGTGCTAAAAAAGAGCTTTTTATTCTTCATGATATTGCCGCTTTCATAGACCAGACATTGCATGGTCCCTGCTGACCATCTGTAGGACTGTTTTATCTGATTGGTGATCCCCTGAAGACCATAGCCGTCGATATCAGGCGAAGAGGCAACAGCATCATCTGCCACCCTTATCTTATAGCCTTTCCTTTGAAGTACCCAGGTATAATGAGTATCCTCTGTCTTTGTGCAGGAAGGGATCGGATTCCTCTTAAGCACATTCTTACGGTAGATAGTCGAAGCTCCGCATATGACAAAGACAGCCTTTCTCTTTTCCTGGGCATTTTTTCTAAATCTTCCTATCTCATTTACCCATGCCTTACCATAATGGTAGGAACGGGAAAGGAAGTTTTTTGGTATGCTTACCCTTCCATAGGAGGTTACAGCTGCAACCTTTCTTTTGTTAAAACATGAGATTATCCTTTCTATCGACTCTTCTTCTATGACAACTCTTGCATCCATAACGTAGATAAAATCTCCAAGCTTTTCATTGAAATTTTTGACAAGGTAATTTACTTTCATCGCCTTTGAAGCAAACGGACTTTCTATATATTTCAGATTGCCGTACCTCTTAGAGAGCGACCCGATTATAGATCTTGTAGCATCTGAGAACTTGTCTCCTACAACAAAGACGTTCTTGACAGGATATCTTTGGCGATAGATGCTCTTTAGGCTGCTTACTATGTCTTTTTGCTCCCTGTGGGCCGGAATCATCACAGAGACAGACCGGATTGGTTTATATGGGTCTATCTTTGATTCATCGTTCCACCGCAGGATATGCGTGAAAGTGTCTATCCAGATAGTAAGCCCAAAAAAAGGCCATATTGAAAAAGGTCCTTTCATCTGTACCTCCGATATGTCTCCCATTCACCGTCATCTATAGTCCAGTCTGAAAATATGGCTACACCAAGGAACTTGTCATTTGGAAGGCCCTCAAGGGCTTTTCTGTAAGCAGCCATTGCTGAGTCAATAGTTTCAGGGTATTTCTTGTGCGTCGGGACGCCAAGCATAAAATAACTCTTATAGCCGCTTGAAGAGATATCTTCCATCTGGCTGACGATATATTCATCATATTCAGAGGCATCCTTTGCATCAAGGTCAAAGCCTGCTACAAATATCAAGTCCACACTCTCAGAAACATCCTGGTAGAAATCATGGTCCCACTCCCACCTGTTGTCTGAGTCTTTCAGAAAGCCTGCATAGGCTGCAATTATAGAGCCTGAAGGAAGCTCTTTTCTTAGCAATCTAACAAGCCTTAGATAGTCTGCTTCCTTATCTTTTTGGACAGCTTCTACATCAAGATAGGCTCCGTCAAATCCCATATCTACAAGCTCTTTATGGGCGCCGATGAGGTTAGCCATAAACCTGCTGCTGGAAAAATCGTAGTTTTCAGTGTTGACTTCGGTGTAGGGAAGAAGCACAAAACCCTTGTTTTTTGCCAGTGACAGAAACTCTTCTATCTCCTCTTTTGGTGTGACAAGCGCTCCATCTTTAGTTATATCTCCGACATCGACAAATAAGTATTTCAGGCCGTTTTGCCTTGCAGTCTCTATCCTTTTTGAATCTGCCCAAACATTTGTCACTATACCATTTCCTTTAGGAAGGCCGCGTTGCATCGGGACAAGGAATAAGGCAAGGCCTATCAACAGAAGCAAAAGGGGAATAAAATAAAAAAGTTTGGTCATCTTGTTATCCTTACCTCAGCATTGTCTTTTCCTTCAAAGAATATATATCCGTCTCTTGAATAGAAAATGACCGGACTCCCATCCATCCATACTGCTCCAGGACCTTTTATCAGGTGCTTCATGAAAACGCCGCCGCAGCCTTCTGTCCTGAATTTTATATCCCTGCTTGTTTCACGATAGTCTGTTATCTTGCAATCCTGTTTCTGGTCGATATAGCTGGCAACGTTTCCTATATTATCTACCCACAGATCTTTTTTTGGAAGGTACTCTATCACACCGCTGTCGCTGCACTTGGAATGCATGACCAGGCTAAACCATCTGCCGCTCTTTTCAGCCTCGTCTACAGCTGCAATATAACTTGGCGGATCGTACTCTCCTCCAGGATAGCCTACAGTGTTATAGCTTTTTAAGTTGAATAAATCAGCAGGCAATGGCCTTTCAAGCTGGTTGATGTTATACCCTCTTGCAGCTGAGTATCCAAGCTCCTTTAGTATCTTTTCTTTCTCAGCAGAGAACATACCGCAAGGATATGAATGGGTCTTAATGTTCTCTCTGGAGATACCTAGATTTTGGGTTATGTCTTGTATATTATCTTCCAATTCCTCTTTGTACATGCTGTCGTCAAGGCCTGTACATAGGTGGCTTCTAGAATGCGTCCCTATCTCATGGCCATTCTTGTACAATGCTGCAAGCTCATCCCACTGCAAATCTGTTAAAGTGTCTGTGTGGCTCAGGAAATATGTTCCCTTGTAGCCCTTTGCATCAAGCTCTGGGGCACATGAGGTAAAACTATCGTCGACAGATATAGACGCCGCGCCCTTACGGCAATATTTCCAGTCGCAGATAGCCACCTTGCGGTCTGGTTCTTTTGCGCCAAAGCCGCAAAGCTTAACTGCATCTGTGGCAGACCAGCTCCATCCGCATGTCTCAAGTATCAATGTGTCTGCAGCAAATGATATATTTGCAGGAATAGTGAGCTCGCATGTGTTGTTTGGGCCGGTAAAAATCTGCTGAGTCTCACCTGTGGCGCTGTCTTTTGCCCAGACCCTATCCCAGCATACAGCATAGTCACCATAGATAGTTACGGATTCTGCTTTTACAGGTATCTTGTATTTCAGGGTAAGGTTTGCTTTTATGTTCCAGTTCTGCGGAGTCCAGCTATAGCCATAGCCGCTCCAAACATTACAGTCCTTTTTTGGAGCATCTGGCTCAAACTCGGCAAATGAAGCAAGCGAACCAAGGTTATTTTGCGAGGTTGCAGCAGCAGAATAGGCAAATTGGCAAATCTCATCCGTATCATTACCAGGCGTGCTTTCTTTACTACAATATATTGAACAACCGTCGCCGCCTATCAAATTTCCATCATCGCACTCCTCCTGGCCTTCAAGCTTTCCATCTCCGCATGCAGGAACCCACACTGGCTTGAGCTTATATTTCACCAGCAATTTTGGTTTATTTGCACTATTTCTAAAATAGTACCTTGATGAACTAAATCCTCCTGTGTTATAATTTCCAAGGAAAGCAAAGCCATAATTAGGCTCTCCATCAATGTACTTCTGTATCTCGCTTGTCACATTGAACACCAGAGCTGTCCCAGTTGCCGCAGTGCTTACAAGACCAAGATTTTCCATGGTCCTGTATCCTGACGGATAAGTTATATCCTCGGTGAAACCTTGCGTAAGTTTTGCCAGGGTAACCCTATTTACTCCAACAATCATGGCAGGAACCATCTTGTAGTTGATATCACCTCTGATAGGTGAGCTGTCATGGTATTTGTAGAGCACAGCGTCCTCTATCACAGAGCCACCAGGGATATTTGACATATCAAACCATTCATAATGAACAGCGCTGTTTGGGAAATAAGTTCCATTTTTGTCAAAATACATAAGACCTGCTGAAGTAAGGCCTGCATCCATAAGCCTTGCAAAGCTTACATCCCGATATACAGGCGATATAAAGCCTGACCGTGTAGAAAATATCTCCAACTGATCGCCAAGTACGCTTGGAATGCTCAGCAATATCAACAATAGCACCAGCATTTTCATTTTTTTACCTCCTGCCTCCAATTGAGGATTATCCCAGCACACTCTTCAACCTGCTCCTCTGTAAGGCTAGGGTAGATTGGGATAGACACCGCTTCCCGAAAAGCCCTCATAGTGTTTGGAAATTCCTGCTCTGGAAGACCGAGATATACGTGCAGGGGCTTGTAGACCGGCTCACAGCAGGCGAGGCCCCTGGCATTTACACTTTTCATGAAAAAATCCTTAAGCGCATGCCTTATTATGAACCTGTAGAAAATGCCATCAAGTGAAGGCAGGTTGAAATCAACATCGCTTTCTTTAAACAGAGCAAGATATTTTTTTGCTATCTCTATCCTGCGCTCTATCATGTCATCAGCCCTCTTTAGCTGACTTAGGCCAAGCGACGCTGAAAGGTCAGACATCCTGAGGTTGTAGGTCTCTGCAAGGTTCTCCCTCTTGTCTGACCTTATCATGTCTTTCAGGGACAGATTGATGGACTCATCATCGGACAACACAGCCCCTCCAATGCCAGTGGAGATAACCTTTGTCGCATAGAATGAATATACTGATATCAGGCCCAAGGTGCCTGCTTTTTTTCCATCCTGCTTTGCTCCAAGGGATTGTGCGCAATCCTCGATCACAGGACAGCTTGAGGAGACAAACTTATCGATATCTTTTGCTGCTCTTCCAAACATATGAGGCACGATGATAGATTTGGTATTTTTTGTGGCCTTTGACATTGCGCTGCTATAAGACAGGCAGTAGTCGTCGCTGTTTATATCTGCGATGACAGGTTTTGCTCCTGCCTGCAGGACAGCAGACAGAACAGAGTAACAGACATAAGAAGGGATTATCACTTCATCCCCTGCTGTTATTCCAAGAGCTCGAAGAGCAAGAAACAGGCCAGAAGTTCCGCTGTTTACGGCTATTCCATCCCTTCTTTGCTGGTACCTGCACAGTGCAGCGACAAATCTCTCTGCTATCTCTCCGCTGCCCAGCTGCTTGTTCTGCAGTGCATTTACAACAGCATCTTCATCAAGCGCATTAAGTGAAGGTTTAGAATGGCTTATCCTTGACTTAGTCCTGAACACATACATGTTTGTGTTCCTGACCTTGCCATCAAAGCCCATGATCTCTCCATAAAACAGGCACCCTTTTTTCCTGTAGAAAGAGATGGCAGATGGATTGTCAGGGCTTGATTTAAACTCCATCTTCTGAAGGCCAAGCTCCCTGCATCGTCTCAGCAGCTCGTTCCAAAGCTTTGAACCTATACCCTTGTTTCTTAAGCTTTCATCGACAAGGATCTTATTGAGCCTGCCTATATTCCCTTCGATGGAGCATATCGCATAGCCTACTATCCTTTTTTGATAGGATGCATACAAACTAAGCTTCCACTTACCAGGCAGGTCTACCTTGAAGTTCTCTGAGCTCCATGGCCTTTCACCTATGGAAACCCAATTTTTTTCAAGCTTCAGCAAATCAGGCATCAGCTTTTCAAGCTTTCCCCGCTGGATCACGCCTATTGTTATTGTCATCACGAACCTCCGGAAATCTGCCAACATTGAACAATGCGTCAAGAGCGCACATATATGAGACAAATCCAGGATACCTTTGCTTGTATGTAGGATGTACATATTCCTGGAAGTCGACCTTTATGCCCTCTTCTTCAAATCGCTTAAGATCAAGGTAATCTTTTCCGCCAATCCCTGAGAGGTAGGTTTTTGCCCCTACCTCTTTGCATATGTCTATGATATCAAGCGAAGCATCAGTCTTTTGATAATGTGCGTCTTTTAGGCCGAGCTTGCTTGCCAGTACGATCTTTGTATCTATATCAAATTTAGTCCTTAAGAAATCAATAAGCTTCATGTTCAATGAGAGGAGGCCGGCATCAACGCCGCTGATGATATCGCTAAATCCCTGAAAATATTCTGAGAAGTATATCGACCCATGATAGCTTGCCTTTACCTCATGCAGCATATTTTCCCGCCAGGGCTTACCGCCGGCCAAGAATCTATTGTCGATGCCGATATTCATGATATAATCCTCCTGTTCGAATACGGGTACCTTTAGCCATTTTGACTGAGGATGGTTCAAGTTGTCGTTGCTGTTTATCCTTATCTTGTTTCGCTGATGATACTCCTTCCTCACAAAAAGCACCTCGTCCCTTATCACAAAAAGATCAGCCTTCTTCATCTTGTCAAAAAAACCCAAATATGGCAAAAAATTCGGCTGATGCAGGGCAGCTATCATCTAATGACCCTCAAAGATATGATTTATCGCAAACGATTCTGCATAAGGTGCGCCGCATCTTGCACCGTTGACCTTGGCCAGGCTCTCTATCCATTGCAGTGAAAAACATCCTTTGGCTATCTGTGTCCTGTAATTTGCCAAGGACTCTATCTTTTTTTTGATATGCCTTTCTTTGAGGCCGATAAAATAGTGCGGCTGGAAAGAGACAGTGGTTGATGGACCTTGAAATAGAAGTATAGAGTTGACCTTTCGTGCGGCAGAAGAGACTGCCCTGCTCGTGTTCCTATGGTCCTGATGGTTGTCGTTTGGGTCGTTTGCATACACAACGTCTATCCCGAGCTTCCTTATCATCTTTTCAATGTAATCAACAGTATCATGGTCGTCATTGATGTGGCCATCCCGGTAGTTGGCAAAGAGTATATCTGAGTCAGCGATGCCAAGGGACTTAAGGGATGCAAGGCATTCAACCATCTGTGGCGCATGTGCGCCTTGTTCACCATTTGTCAAGACAAGAGCATACACCCTGTTATTCTGCTCCAGATGCCTTGCTATAGTACCGCCGCATCCAAGCTCTATGTCATCTGGGTGTGCGCCGACCACAAGTATATTCTTCATTTTGCCCTCATAAACTATTTAGGAATAAAGTCTTTATGATAATATATCAATCGTTATCTTGTCATATAGGTTATTTATTTATAATATTTTCTTTTACTTCGAGAGTAGTTAATCGCTTGCATCCATAACTTTTTCAGACGATACTAATGTGAAAAATTATAAAATAAAATCCCAACCGCCCCAAGGGGCGGGGTATT